>JAGXOR010000153.1 GCA_023659785.1 Methanomicrobia archaeon LH_S13 | reverse complement strand
AATACTATCAAATAATAGAAAAATGGACAAAAAGTTCATATTTTGTCATCATATCCCTTCACCCTTTGATTTGAGCCACCTGGATCAGCTTCCAGTTGCAGGGTTACTTGTCCTTCCTTTCCTATTTTAACGATTTCTTATCGAAGATAAAAAGGCGTTTCCTTAAACGAACAACCCCATTTTCATCCACAGGTGAAACAACAATTGACGTAACCTGTGCTTCCTTTTGTTCCTTATATTCATACTTAACTTCCACCAACACCTCTTTTTCTTCGGCACCCATAGTGGCATCAGAATATCTCGCAGTCAGTTTTGCTGCGAGTTCAATCGCTTCTTTGCTCTTTTCACCTTCCATAATCGTTATTGGACTCCCATAATAGGGCACCTCGAAAACATAATCCTCAGGATTCTTCAAATTTAGTAAAAGCGTATTCTCCGTTTCATTTCTTCCTACTATTATTTTTGACAACCCGAACCGGAAATGCCTGCCTATTTTTAGTACTCTTACATCTCTCATCTTCACTCGTTCATTATGGTCGAACAAATCCCTCAGCTTAGATGCAAATTCGCGGTAGGTTAAGAGACAACCACCCGATGGAGATGGATAGTCATCCTCCATGCCAAACTCCTTTGCAAGTGCAATCTGGGGCTTTCTGCTCTTTCCCCTTATATCCAGAAGCTTGCTCCGGTCCACCAAACCTTCGCGCTCCGGAATTGTTTCGGGTAATAGTTTTGCGGATAGCGGTCTCAAAACCATCTTTTCCAATCCCGCTTCTTTTTCCTCGAGCTCCAATGCTTTCCTGTACTGACTCATAGGTCTTTCAGCGAGAACGTCGCCAGTGAAGATGAAATCGGCACCGAGGCTTTTAGCAATTCTCTTTGCTTCTCGCAACATATAAATATGACAATCTATACAGGGGTTTATCCCTGAGCCGTAACCGTGTTTTGGGTTTCTTACCAGTTCGAGGTATTCTTCGCCGGCTTCTACCCTTACAAGCCGCATTCCGAACCTCTTTGTCACTTCACCTGCGTAATCCTCTTTTTCCGCAGCAAAAGGCAGGATAAAATTCAGTGCTACAACTTCTATTCCCTGGTCTAAAATGAGCTTAGTTGCCAATATCGAATCCAAGCCGCCAGATAACAATGCCAATGCTTTCATTACAAATTTATTTTGACTTTTGCACTTTAAGCAGGAGATTTCCCTTTATATCTATTATTGTTTTCTGTAAAAATCTGTAAAATCTGAGGGGTTATAAAAGGCTTTCATAGCTTGAGCTTCTCAATAGCAACTTCCGCCGCCTTTTTCCCGGACATCAACATAGCGCCAAAAGTAGGACCCATCCTCGGAAGCCCGTACGTGGCAGAAACCGCCATTCCAGTAACTATTAACCCGGGATAAAACTCGGAAGTACGCTCTACCACCAGATTTTCAGACCGTTCAACCCACATTGCCCCCTGTCCTTTTGTCTCGAGCAGCCCTCTTTCCTCTAACTTTTTTACTACCGTGGCATCGTGACCCGTTGCATCTATCACGAGCTTCGATTCCAGTGAAACAGGGTCAACACATGCTATTTCTTTCGGAAGCGAAGAAACCGCAGTCCAATTTATCACTACTCCGCTCACCTTCTCGTTATGCAGAACTACGTCATCCAGTGCGGTCATGTTTAATATTTTCGCCCCTGCATCACATGTCGCTGCAATTAATTTCGAGCAGGCATGGGATGCATCAGCGACGTATAATCCCTCGACTTTGCTATACTCCTTATAAGGCACATCAAGCTCATCCAGAATCTTTTCTGCCGGTGACCTGACCGTGAGCTTGTTCATCAAGAACCCTCCAAGCCAGAACCCGCCACCTAAATAGTTGTTCCTTTCTATAATCAATACCTCTACACCGCGAGATGCAAGTTCCTTACCTGCCATTAATCCCGAAGGTCCTCCACCCACTATGATTACTTCGGTCTCCACGTAGTTATCAAATTCTTTTGCAAATTCTTCCACTATCGCTCTCGTAATCTGGCTTTCCGATGCAGGCGAAAATTCTATGGTCATATATTTACTATTAGCGTTTTTTTATTTATATTATATGCCGGGGACGGGGTTCGGACCCGTGACTTCTGCATCTCTCATCCTGGAGGAATATGAGTGCAGCGCCCTAACCAACTAGGCCACCCCGGCTTCCAACTTCACATTCCCTTCTTTTAGCTCCCTGCGTAGGTCACCGATGGAAGCAACCCGCTCCGCAACGGCATCGTGCTGATGGATACTCTCCTCGTTTATCTGTTTTATGTTGATAATAGAATCGTCAGGGAGGTCAGTAAAAGTTTCTACCACTCGCTTCGCCATCTCGCGGACACAATCTTCAACGAACATAGGTTTTTTATGCGCAGTTTCCACAACTTCTGCCTCATCAGGACGCTTCAAAATTTCATGCGTTTTAGCACTCATTGAGCGCTCTATTACCCCTATTATCTTGCCCAAAGGGACTTTAACATCATCTTCTACCTCTATGGCTATTATTCCTCTACCTCTTTGGTTATGCGTTGCCATAGGTATGACATTCAAAAAGGCATCCATATCCTTTTCGGCCATTCCCATCTTCGTTAATTTTTCCTCTGCTTTTTCCCTCATTAGTTCCTGCGCACAAGGGCATGTGGTCAGTCCCACAATCTCCACTCCTATTAATTTTTTAATTCTCACTCCTTTGTTAGGGGTGCGAAAAGCCCTTGCCTCGGCAAAAATAGTTGCCGGCTCCTGGCATTGTATCTTCATCACGGGTGTTCTTCTCTTCAACATGTACTCGCTTTTCATTCCCACTTCGGCAGTAGAAGCGTATTCGTGGAGAAGGAGCAGCCTCCTTGCTACTTCACTGCACAATTCCTCTACCTCGTATGTCGGCGTGCTAACCGCTTCTTCCAGCACCTCATACATCGCTTCGAAATTCCTCGACAAATTTGCTCCCTTTATATCACTTGGGAGGTCCACAAAGATATGGAAATCAGATATAAGAATTATGGGTCTTTTTCCTCCTGCTCTCGCTACCTCTACCAGCTTCTTTACACCTTTTACTCCTACCCTCGACAGGTTTATTTTTATGTCCGGGCTCCCAGCTTGCACATCAGGTGGAGGCAATGTCATAATA
>JAGXOR010000152.1 GCA_023659785.1 Methanomicrobia archaeon LH_S13 | reverse complement strand
CACCCAGTGCGATGCACACTTGATAGCATCACACGAAGAGGTTTGAAACAAAATGTCTAAATCTCATAACCTAGCCGAAAGATGTCCCGGGTGGGTGTTCCCAATAAGCCACAAAATCGGGATTTAGCGGAGCCAATTGAGGTACTTTACCTTCTGCTCCACCCCCATAATATTGTTTATAGCTTCCTTCGCAGAAGACACACCGTCTTGACGGTGTGATGAATGCGCCTTTCATAAAAGTATTTAAGTAATAAATAGATATGTATACCATGCTAAAATATGGTTGCGCAGGGATAGTAGGGGAAGCGACAACGAGAAGTGAAGAAGTGCCAATCACCACAAAACTAACTGTCCAAGCGGGAATAATTAAGCTTACAAAACGAAAAAGAGAGATTTTGGAGAGAGAATACAACAATCTCCAGAAGTTCTTGAGGGTAACAAATTGGCTCCTCTGTATTCTGCGAGTAAGCAACAAGCGGAGCGATATTACAAGAAGAAGAAGCTAAAAGAGTATCCCTTAAGCTTAAGAAATGATTTGATAAATCTCATAAAAGCAAAGGCTTTTTGGTTCCTCAAAATACCTGTATTCGGCGTAAGAGGAGGTATAAGACTTCCTGTTAAACCTCATAGAGATATTCCAGGAGGGAAGCTATGTGAGAGCAAGATAGTAAAGAAGAAGGATAAATTCATCGCCATGCTTACATTTGAAGTAAAGAGAAAGCTACATTCATGCTCCTCCATTCTTGCAGTAGACTTAGGAGAACGTGTCACTGCAACTGCGGTGCTTTTGCATAATGGCACAGCGAAGCGCGTGAAGTTCTTAGGGCGAGAAGTCAGGGGAATAAGAAGGCACTATGCATGGCTGAGGAAGCGACTTCAGGAGAGGAAATTATTGAAAGAAATAAAGCGAATAGGGCAAAAAGAGAAGCGTAGGGTAAACGATATATTGCATAAGATAAGCAAGCAAATAGTAGACCTCGCAGATAGTTTAAACGCATATATCGCTTTAGGTGATCTTACAAGGATAAGAGAGAGAGCAAAAGGAAAGAGGTTCAACCGAATAGTAAGCAATATGCCTTTCTATCGGCTTACCCGGTTCATAGAATACAAAGCAACCCTGAGAGGAATACCAGTAATAAAAACAAGCGAAGCATATAGTTCAAAGAAATGCCATATCTGTGGTTGTGAAGGAAAGAGAAGAACGCAAGGACAATTCGTATGTAAATGCCACGGCGAGTATAACGCGGACTTGAATGGAGCGATAAATATAGGAAAGAAGATAGAGAGGGACTTGAGCTATATGCCCTTGTCTGGGGTTGCTTGTGAACCAACCCATAACTGAGCCTTAGAGCTTAGAAGCTCACCTACTTGTTGGTGAGTAGTTCACATCTTCACGATTTCCGGAATTTTTCCCCACGTTGCCAGCGTGTCCTTACATATTATAAGTGCACCTTCAATACCTTCCACGGTCTTAATCGAATCAAATGCTTTTGTGATAGAATGAGCATCAGTTACAGAATTGCCGAGCGCAGTAGCTGCGGCATCCGACAAAGACGTACTATTACTTATCACTGTTGCAGCATCTGCGTTTCCGAAGCTTATGGAATGCCCCACAGTTCCTGAAGACGTGCATATCCCCAACAGGGAAGAAGAAGGGGGTATCTTAAGTGCAATCTTATTCGAGAAGGGGCTTTCTCCCGCATATATGCCAACGAGCACGTCTCTATCACTTATCAATGCAATATCGCCTCCATTATCCACCATTGCATGTTTTGCTCCTGCGTCACGCATCGCCTCCAATGCAAGCTCTGCTAAGGTTCCTGCAACTACTGACATCGGTCCTATACCAAATTCCCTTGCAGATTCCGTCATTCTTCTCACTATCTCTGGTATCTTGTCTTTATTCTTATTCTTTTCTATATCACTACCGACTTCTGTCTCTTCTATCTGGTAGCTTTCGAGCGTTACGAGGAAATATGGATGCCAACTCACGAATCTCTCCAATTCATTCCTACGTTGCTTTATTTCCTCTGTTGCAATCTCTATATACTTCTTTTCGTCTGCCGTTATCCATGCGAGGGTCTCTTTTAGCCTGAACTGCTCTTTCATTTTATATATTTATAGTAATTAACAAGTATCAAGTATGAAAAAAGAAGACGATGTATGCAGCAGGCTAAGAGAACTATTAAGTGATGCCGTTAAGAGAAACACTGCGGATGCACTGCTGCTTTCTGGAGGTTTGGATACAAGCATTTTAGCTGCTGCTTCTGAAGATGCAGGAAGAAACAAGCTCGCACTTACGGTATTTATGAAGGAAACTCCTGCTTTAGATTCAGAATATGCAAAAAGAGTAGCTCAGGAGTTCTTTTATGAGCATCATTTGATCAGCATAACGGAAAACGAAGCATTAGAAAAAATCCCGGAGGTGATAAGAGCAGTCGAAAATTTTGATCCCGCGCTTCCCAATGACCTGGTCATTTATGTCGCATTAAAAGAAGCAAAGAAGTTAGGAATAAAAAGCGTAATGACCGGAGACGGTGCAGACGAGCTTTTCGCTGGTTATTCTTATATGCACGAGCTATCACATGAAGAGTTGAACAAATACATAAGATATTTATCAAATTCAAAAACGATGTATTTCTCTTCCAACAAACTTGGAGATTACCTCGGCGTGGAGATAAAACAGCCGTATCTTGATACTGAAATTGTTGATTTCGCTCTTGATATAAATCCCGGCTTGAAGGTAAAGGAAATAGAAGGGGAAAAATACGGAAAGTGGATATTAAGAAAGACGTATGAGAAAGAATTGGGTGAGGTAGCATGGAGGAAAAAAGAGGCGATAGAGTTCGGGTCTGGAACAACAAAGCTACGTGATATTATCGCTTTGAAAATCTCAGATGCCGAGTTCAATGCGAAGAAGAGAGAATATAAGATGGAATTCATGAATAAAGAGCATCTTTTCTTCTACGAGATATACAAAGAGGTTGTGGGTGAAGTTCCGAAGGCAACAGCGATGATGATGAAAGCAAAAGAGAGAAATGTATGCCCGATATGCAAGGCAGAACTGCCAGAAAATCAGTTCCATTGCTATATTTGTGGTTTTTCATATCCTATTAGTAAATATCTCGAAGGAAATGCACCCTCTCACTTATAAACAGCTGAAAAAGGTATTGGTAGAGTGACGTCCTCTCCCACCTTACGGAGGGAGCTTCCAACTGTTCCTTCATGATACA
>JAGXOR010000151.1 GCA_023659785.1 Methanomicrobia archaeon LH_S13 | reverse complement strand
CGCAAGTTCTATCGTTGAAGTAGGAAGCCCCTTGCGATAGCTGGGGGTAGTTCACGTGAAGCCGAAGAACTGGCAAAAATTGTTGCCACATCCATAATAACTGCAAAGAGTAAAGAAAAATAGATGCTATCAACTTGATTTTTGATTTTTGACTTTTGCATTTTGCACTGTCTGCTTTGTGCAGATACGTTATTTCCGCACTACTATGCTCACCACATCTCCATCTGCGAGCATATACGAGAGACCCACACGCTGTCCGCCGTACTTCACTGACTTGCCCCAGATGCGTGCATATCGGAAGTTCGTGACGAAAGCACGATGAATGGTAGAACAGACATCAGCGACTGTAGAATCCGTTTTCATGACCATTGGATTGTTCATATCCGGTGACGCACCCTGCGGCTTCATATATATACGTATGAATCTTAGTTCGTTGTAGATTCTGCCTTTTAGCACATCGAGATTTGTGCCCGCAGCTGCAGAGATTGGCACTGCATCAGGGAATCGCTCCATACACACCAAAAGCGTCTCAGAATCAGCTGCCATGTCTATCTTGTTTATAACCGTGACTGCTGGGACATATTTGCGGTTGCCGAGAACCACGTCAATAAGTTCATCGAGTGTGATGCGGTCTCGTATAAGAACGTCTGCATTGTGTATTTTGTATTCTGACAGCACAGCCCGGATTGTTTTATCATCAAATTCGAGCTCAACGGTGCTGTTTACGGTAATCCCACCTCTGCTCATTTTATGAATGACCACTTCAGGGGGTTTGGTGTTAATTCGAATGCCAGCGTCATATAGTTCTTTTACGAGTGTATCGAACTGCTGCGGATGAAAGACATCCACGATGATAAGAAGGAGGTCCGCGTTTCGCAACATGGATATTACTTCTTTACCGCGTCCTCGTCCTGCTGCTGCACCTTGAATAAGTCCAGGGACATCAAGAAATTGTATTCGCGCACCTTTGTAGAGGAGCGTGCCTGGGATAACTTCATGGGTAGTGAAATCATAAGCAGCAACCTCAGCGCTGGTGCCAGTAAGGCAGTTGAGCAGCGTGGATTTGCCAACTGATGGAAACCCTACCATCACGACAGTCGCATCGCCCGATTTTTTTACGCCATATCCCTTCCCTTTACCAGCGGATTTTGCGGTTGCGCGTTTTTGGTGTTCATCGCGTAGTCGGGCGAGTTTCGCTTTTAGCCGTCCGATGTGATACATTGTCGCCTTGTTGTAAGATGTCTTCCTTATTTCGTCCTCGATGCTTTTGATGTCCTCTTCAATTGTCATTCTGGTGATAGTTCAAAAATGCATCACAGAAAAGAGTCATAATCAAATTATCTTTGAGATCCATACCCATCTCTTCCCAAACAAGCACAGGTAGGCAAGATAGAACACGAAAATCAGCAATCCCAATCCAACACAAAAGATAATGAGTCCTGAATTTCCTATTTTCTTTTCATTATCCATTTTTTTACCTCCTTTTTATCGCCTCTTTTCTTCTTCATGGATTGACGTCATTATTAATGTGGGCGACGGGATTGTTGTTGAAGTCGGTAAAGTGGGTGTAGGAGTTGGCTCAATCTCACCAAGTGTCATCATCCAGATGTCACCAATATTATACTCTCCATAATACTCCCTGGGTATGAGTGTGTATATTATTGATGTGTATGCTATCCTTGTTCCATCGGAATTCCATAAAGGAACTCCTGCCTTAGTTGTTTCAATATTCATTACCCAGATTGCCATGATGTCCGGTTCTTTATATTCTATGTAAGCTATATTTTTACCATCGGTGCCCCAATCGATTCCGTATCCAGATAAGAAGAGTTCTTCGAATAAGTTAAAATCAAATGTGACAAGATGTTGCTTATTGGTACCATCTGCATTCATTACCCAAAGACTGTTAAATTCAGAGCTAAGTCAGATACATACGCTATTTTCGTTCCATCCGGACTCCATGAAGGAAATCCTGCATTTGATGCTAGTGTCTCAACAAGTTAGTTTTTAGACAACTATAAATACTGTGAGTTTATAAACATAAGCCGAGCAACTGCCTGCCTCCAACATTAAGAAAAGATACCGTGAAGAGGGACTTCAAAGCGCCCTGACAGAGAAAACAAGACCGGGACAGCCCAAAAAATACACGGAACGGCACGAAGCAGAAATCATAGCGCAGGCGTGCACCAAATCGCCCGATGGCCGAAAGTGATGGTCGCTCACATTACTTACCGAAGAAATGAGGAAGAAGGAAGGGTTTGCGACAATAAATCGTGAGAGCATACGGCTGATTTTAAAAAAAAGCAAAACAAAGCCGTGGCTGAGAAGGAAGAGGGTGCATCCAGACGAGTGATGCGATATTCAGAGCGTGCAAAATTGAATTCCACTACCACACCAAAGCATGCAAGTTGGCTCAACACTGCGGAAATCGAAATCAATGTGATGGACATTGAATGTACGGACAGACGGATCGGTGACTTGGAAACACTTGCCCGGGAAGTGGCTGCATGGACCAAGAGAAGGAATGACCAGAAAAAGAAGATCAATTGGAAGTTTACGATGGATAAGGCTGATAAGAAGTTGTCCAAGTATTATGTCTAAGGATTAAATTGTGGAGACAGTAGTGCCTTTAATTACAGCACTACCTCCGCTTATTTTTTCATCTTGAATAACATAAGGATGACTTCTTACTTCTTGCATGAGAATCTCTTTGTCTTTTGTATATATAATATTTGTCCTGTGCGTTAGGATTCCTCGTTCACTCGTCCCATCGCTTTACTAATTCAGTATCCATCTTTACACCAAAAACATCAAGTGCGCGTGCTACGATAAAATCTACCATATCGAACACGGTTTTTGGCTCATGATAAAATGCCGGCGATGCAGGCAGCAGAGTAGCACCTGCTTTCTTCACCTTCACCATGTTCTCCAGATGTATAAGACTGAGTGGTGTCTCCCTTGGAATAATCACCAATTTTCGACCCTCTTTTAAGCATACTTCCGCAACTCTCGTGATTAACGGTAGTAGATATGCCGGATGCAATGCAGCCCAGAGTTTTCATGCTGCAAGGCACTATTATCGCGCCATCATACCGCACGGACCCACTGCATGGCGGCGCTGTGAAGTCGGAATTGTCATATACGTGAGAAGCAAGTGCGTATATTCCCTCAAGTTCATAGTCTGTTTCGATAGATATTATTTGCTTTGCACTCTCTGAAACGATGAGGTGTGTAT
>JAGXOR010000150.1 GCA_023659785.1 Methanomicrobia archaeon LH_S13 | reverse complement strand
GTGGACTGGGAAGAAGGGAAAGTAATAGAGATAAATGAGTCAGCTTCAGAGCCAAAAGACTATGTAATAAAGTGGTAAAAGTGCCACAAAACTTTCTTGACCTGCACATTGTAGACTTCTGCCAGCTGAACTGCAAGCACTGCTATTTGAATAAAGGCAACAGAGTCATGCCTCTGGATATGCTCAGAGCTATCTGTGAAGATTTTCTTAACACCGAGTTCCCACTGCCGAGAAGTGCAATCATCCTAAGCGGAGGTGAACCACTGCTCCATCCCGATTTCGTTGAAGCGGGCGACATCGTAAGAAAGCTGAACGGCCATCTGACGATGAGCACAAATGGAATTTTGATACCACAATACGTCCATACTTTTCAGAAGAATGATGGAATTCAGGTAAGCGTAGACGGAGACGAGGGAGCACATGATTTCATCCGTGGCAAGGGAACCTATGCAAAAGCAGTAAAAGCTTTGCAGTTGTTAGATGAGCACGGGATACGCCATTCTCTCTCGTTTACCATCAGTCAAGCGAACAAACATTGCGTTGATCACATCATGGATCTCTGCATCGAAACGGGAACTTCCACGCTCAATTTCAATATCTATCAGCCCGTACGGGATAGCGACTTAAAACACATTGGCTACATGGAATGGATAGAGCTGAGAAAATATGCTTCGAAGCGAGCGGAGAAGGAAGGGATATCTATACCGGAAGGTTGTATAGAGGGTGGATGTATAGCCAGGATATTAGGTTTGAGTGTTCTCCCTAATGGCACGTATTGGGATTGTTCTCGTAATCAGAAAGTGATAGGACAATATCCACAGCCGATAAAGGAAGTCTTGCTTTGGGATAATATATGGAAGCAAAAACCTGTTAATCCGTTCGAAACATGTTGTAGAAATTTGACATGGTGAAGGACTGGAAAAGGTGAGAAGATTATACTTCGACTTTGATTTCGAGAATATGCTTTCTTCCGCTTTCCCGCAAGTCCTGAAAAGGGTTCTTGGTGCTTAGGTATTTTTTAAGGACTATATTTGTATTCCCCAAGAACAACCCAACAAAATTGCAATGATACCACCTGATAGCGTAGCCAAGACGTTCACGTGATGTTTATTTAATCTGAACTGCAAAGCCGGCGTAGCGTTTTTGGTAAAGCTTTTTGCTTGCAAAAAGGTTTGTAAACGCTTTTTATAAAAGGGTTTATCTTCGATTGTTGCACCGAAAATACTGTCTGCAATACAACCTAAAAACCCTGATATGAGGCAAACGGAGAAGAAGATGGGTCTTATCGGTGCCTTATCACCCGCACTGACGAATGCGAGGCAAACAAGCGAAATCAAACCTGAGCCGAGCAGTGATGCGCCAAGACCCGGTAAACTAATGCCACCGTTTGTGCCCACCGGTACTTTTTTAAGCGTTGTAATTAACTTCGGATTTCCCTCCGCTTGTCCGATTTCAGTTGAAAATGTATCAGCGCAAGCAGTAGCGACTGCGCCTGAGAAGCCGAGCAAGAAAATCGTGTTATGGCTCTGGCTGGAAACTGCAAAGAGCAGTGCAAAAATCAGCGGTGACAAGCCGTTGCCAAGCACGTTATTTATGTCTCGCATGCCCTTGTTCCCCTCTGCAACGCCGAGTTTTGCTTTTTTATCGTATTTATATTTCGTAACCAAGTTCCCGAACAGGAAGAATGCGAGCAGCATAAGCATACCGGCATAACCAAATTTGAGTCTAAACGCTATTAGAATTACCACGCCAAGCATGAGCGTTCCGATAAACGCAGAAGTGTTTATTTTACGCTTTAAGTAAGCATAAAGCACGAGCGAAAAAGCTATCAATACTGTAAGTGCATTTACAGTTACCAGGAGGTGCTGGTGCTCGCTGAATAACATGGCAATTTCAGATACGGGTTTTGCTTATAAATCTTTTTCTTTATTTTATCATCAACAGCGCATCTTCATCGCCATAATACTTTGGGATTATAGACTGCCGGGAGAAGCCCAAATGCTTATAAAACTCCTTTGCCACTTCGTTGCTCTCTCGGACTTCCACACTCGCATTTCCTTTCGTTACTTTCAAAACTTCTCCTACAAGCTCAGTCCCTATACCCCTCCTCCTATACGCGGGATGCACTGCGATAGACACTATATGCCCTTCTGGATAAAAGATAATATAGCCAGCGATTTTATTCAAGCCCTTTCCCTTATCCTCATGTACATATACCATGAAATTATCCCGGTATGCTGATGCATAATACAAGAAAGTAAATCTGTTGTAAGGTGATTTTGGAAATGCCTTCTTCTCTATTCTCAGAATATCTTCCAAATCTAACCATCTGAATCTCCTTATCATTGTCTATTTCCAGAGATGGCTAAGTCCCTTTGTATTTGGAGATTAAACGACAGTAGCACTTCCCATTTTTATCCTTTTGTTCTCCGCCCTATAATCATCTAAAGTCCGCCTTTTCGAAGTTCCATCCGGAAATACCGTTACCCAACCTCTTTTTACTTCTATTTTCCTTTCGCGCACGCAACTCTTACCTATCACCGAGTTCTTCATATATTTAGTAACAATCGAGTAAGCACGCTCTATCTCCTCAGGATATGGATTCCTTGATATCTTCTCGTGGCTCAAATTCGTGTTGTATCTATTTATTCTGTAATCTATCTCTCCTTTCTTGTCTATTTCAGATAAGAACCTCGCTATCCTCTCTATTTCGGATTCATCCACAATCCCCGGTATGTATACGGTGTTCACCACGAGCTTTATCTTCCCATACGCGTTTCTTATATTCGCTAATATTCTTTTATTCGAGTACCCGGTGTACCATTCATGCAGTTTTTCATCCCACGCCTTCAAATCAAACATAACTTCAGTTAATCCCGCTTCTATTAGCTCTTCTAAGTAAGCATCGTCTAAAAGGTATCCATTCGTGTCAAGCACCACATCCCTAACAAATTCTTTTAGCTGCGATACCAAATCCACGAGATAATGTCTGTTTAGCGTGGGTTCGCCTCCCGTTATTACCGCTTCTTCCAGCGGCGTATCTCCATAATATCTCCTCGACGATTTTTTCACCAGGTTTATTAACTGCTCGACACGCATCGGCTCACCTATTGGCTCACGAGCGAAGCTAAAGCATCCTTTACATTTAAAGTTGCAGTCCGAAAGCGTGATCCAAACTCGTGGCTTTAGCTCTGACAGAGTAATAAAAGGAATGTTTCTATAGTCACGTCCATATCCCGTATCCAG
>JAGXOR010000014.1 GCA_023659785.1 Methanomicrobia archaeon LH_S13 | reverse complement strand
ACTCGAGAGGTCGCTATATGATACGATGAAGCCTCAGGTGGAGGTGGTCTTATGACTATGAAAGACCACTTAAACTGGAACCCTTTTATCTTATCATATACAATATAAAATTTGTAAGACATTATATAGGGGTGGAAGAAAGATGGATAAGAGAGCGCTGAAAGTATTGCTGATAATGATTGCGTGTGTGCTATTAGTGGTATCTGCGGTATTCGTATTTGTGGAGTATTCACATTCAGAATTTTTTACAGGCTTTTTATACGGGGCGATAGGAGTGGGATTTTTCGTGGTTATGGCTAAAGTATTGTCCCCAATACAAAAAGAGGGAAAGCAAGATGATTGATATAAGTGGCATACCAGATATACCGCCGGTTCTTATTTACTTTGCAGGGGCTGCATTACTACCTCTGTTCGGGAAGGGCAAGGTGAGGAAGATTTATCTCATTATTTTAGCTGCACTTGGGTTGATAGGTGTGGCAGTGCTAAGATCTCCTGCATCCGGAGAATGGGAATTTTCTGTTTCGGGATTTGAGCTGATATTCCTGTATGTTGACCCATTAAGCCGCATAATGGGCTATATATTTGCCATAATCGGCGCTGCTGCGATATTATATTCGTTAGGCGTAGTAAAAGAGAATGGCGAGTTTGTATGTGGATTGCTCTATTTAGGAAGCGCGATGGGTGCGGTATTTGCCGGGGATTTATTCACGTTGTACATCTTCTGGGAGATAATGGCGTTCTCCTCGCTCGGTTTGATATGGTACAGCCGGACAGAGAGGGCGACGAACGCAGGGATGCGATATATCTTGTTCCACCTGTTTGGCGGGTGTGCCCTTCTCGCCGGGATAATCATAAATTACATGAACACAGGCTCTATCACGATGGTACCCGGGGAATCGGGTATAGGACACTTCTTTGTGGAACCGGGCATAGGATACTTCCTTCTGTTTGTAGGAATAGGAGTGAACACGGCATTTATACTGCTGCATACATGGCTTCCGGATTCATACCCGAAGGCGACGATCGCGGGTGCGGTATTTATGAGTGCATTCACGACAAAGACAGGCGTATATGCACTTGTGAGAACTTTCCCGGGTGCAGAACTTTCGCTATTCGGTAACGAAATCCCCTTTGTAGCATACATGGGCGGTGTGATGTGCCTCTATGGTGTTATATTCGCACTGCTGCAGAATGACGTGCGAAAACTTCTGTCTTATCATCTTATGTCTCAGGTAGGCTACATGGTAGCAGGGATAGGAATAGGCACGTATATAGGGATAAACGGAGGAATTGCGCACCTTTTCAATAATATCTTGTATAAAGCACTGCTGTTCATGTGTATGGGTGCAGTGATATATGCGACGGGGAAGAACAACCTCACAGAACTTGGAGGGTTGGCGAGGAAGATGCCAGTGACCGCGATAACATGCGTGATAGCGGCTCTCTCTATTTCTGGTGTTGCTGGTTTTAATGGATACGTGAGTAAAGGGATGCTAATTCACGCAGCGGAATTGGAAGAGATGCATATTCTTGCACTCGCTTTGATGTTGGGTTCAGTAGGCACGTTCCTGTCTTTCTTAAAACTTACTTATTTCACCTTTTTCAGAAGAAATGATGAGATAGAAGCGAAGGAAGCGCCGTTATTTATGCTTATTCCGATGAGCGTTGTAGCGTTCCTTTGCGTTGCTCTCGGAGTGTATCCAAAAATGCTTTATGAAATTCTCCCTTATAGAGCGGTGGCATTACAGTTTCATGCATACGCGCTTGGGCATACGTTGAGCACGCTGGAGTTATTGGCGATGACCGCATTTATGTTCTTCTCGCTGAGAGTCCTGATTATGCCACATGATAGGATAACGTATGATATAGATTATCTGTATAGGAAGGTAGGCAGAGGATTTATATGGTTCTGCGAGCATCCATTAGTGAGTTTTGCGATTGGAGTGGAGAAAGAGGTGTTGAGAATTGCGGATTATTTTGTCAGCTTCGGCAAGAATCCTATGAGAGCAACAAGAATGATGGCTGACATGATAGGCGTAGCGCTGTTGAAACCTTTTGTTTTCATTCAAAATCATGTAATACAGTCAGTATATAAGCATTATGAGCGGGATCTGGAAGAAGTGAAGATGCGACCAGCAGAAGAATCCCTGGAGCGAATGAGCATTGGAACCGGCGTGCTGCTGGTGCTTCTCTTCTTCGCTTTGTATTTGATTGCTTTGCTTGTGCAAGGGTGGCTGGCTTAGCAATATCATGGCATTGCCCATTCAGGATTTACGTTTCCAATTGCTACCCTCACAAGCTCATAAATATACATTGAGATTATATTTAACCCCAGAATATAATCTAAAAGGAATACAACAGAGAAAATCGCAGTTATTGATAACGGAATGAGCATGAACAAAGGCGCTTCTTTTACTTCTACTTCTTCTGCTTCTCCTTCCGGTGTCTTGAAGAATGCGGTATGTATTATAGGGAAGAAATAAACGACATCCAGCAAGGAAGCTATCAAGAGGACAAACAGGAATGTTATCATCACGGGTGAAATTTGCAGGAAGGCTTCATACGACCCCATGCATAAATACCATTTGCTTATGAAACCCACCACCGGCGGAATACCACACATACCAAATGTGGTTATGGTAAATGCGAGCATCGTTACCGGCATTGTTTTCCCTATGCCCGCCATCTCACTTATGTTCTTCTTACCCGTCGCCACCATTATCGCACCAGCGCAGAGGAACAGCGTTATCTTCATGAATCCATGAAATGGAATGTGCATCATTGCACCGCGTATTCCGTCTTGTGTTAACAACGCCGCACCCAGGATTATATATGATAGCTGGTTTATCGTGGAGTATGCCAGTCTTCTCTTCAAGTTATCCTGTGCGATGGCAAACAAATTAGCGACAATCATTGTAAAGCCCGCTATACATGCAAGCGCTATTCCAAGTCCGAGCGAAGTCATCAAATCCACGCCATATATATAGCATACAATCCTGACGATTCCAAACACTCCCGCCTTCACCACCGCTACGGCATGCAGAAGCGCACTTACCGGTGTGGGTGCAATCATAGCAGTAGGAAGCCATGAGTGGAATGGCATCCACGCCGCTTTCATGAACCCCAGCAAGAAGCAGAAGAACAAAATTATCAGTGTCCACTTATAGGCAGGGCCAAGTTCCGCTAATGCTTTTATCCCTCCACCTGTAAAATCGGTGGTCCCCGTAAGATAATAAGTCATCATTATTGCGAACAGGAGGAAAACGCCCGCGGTGAGCAAATATGCGAAATATTTATGACCCGCGCTTAGCGCCTCTTTGCTCTGGTCGTGGATAACTAACGGATACGTTGACACCGTTAATATCTCGAAGAATATGTACATCGTGAGTAAATTCGCAGACATCGCAACGCCAATGGCGCCGAATATGGCGATGGCAAAGCAGAAATAGTATCGCGTCTGCGCATGCTCGCGCAAAGACCTCATGTATCCTATGGAATAGAACGAAACGAGAATCCACAAGAAGGATGCAGTGAGCGCGAAAATAAGACCAAAAGCATCCACTTTAAATCCAAATGCAATGCCCTTGAACATCGTCTGTCGGAATATCAGGCATTCGACGACTTTCTCATCCAAAATTGTCGGTATCATGGATGCAATGAGCGAGAACTGCAGTATGCTGGCGATAATCGTCCAGCTCTCTCTTACATTCGGTCGCTTACCGGACAGCAATATGAGAATTGCCGCAGTAGCAGGGCATAGAATCGCAAATAGAGGTATATAACTGGAAACTATTAATCCCTCTGTCATGGCGCTGCTCCCACCCCCGTTTCCAACAGTGTATTAACTGCCTGTTTGACTATCGGCAGTAAAGGTGTCGCCGCACCTGCAAGCCAGAGAAGACCAACGATGACGCAGAGTGAACCGAGTATTAATGCAGGAATAACCATGCTCACCGGTGCTTCATCCTTTTTTATCTTGTTTTCTCTCTCTTCCTTCACAAAATACATGCGCTCTATCACGCGCCAGAAATAAACGAGATTGAGCAGCGTGCTGGCAAGTATAACGACTACAAAAGCATATTCTACCGCTTCTAAAGACGCAAGCAGTAAACACAATTTCGTTATAAATCCCACGGTTGGTGGGACGCCAATCATTGATAACGCCGCTAACGTGAATGCAGCACATGTATACGGCATCTTCTTACTCAACCCCTCGAAATCGCGTATGTTCCACAAACCAGCTCGGTATATAATGGCGCCGGCAACCATGAACAGGCATCCTTTCGTTATTGCGTGATTCAATATATGTATCAATGCACCGGTCAGTCCCCAGTGCGTAGAAAATAGTCCGACACCGAGCACAATATAGCCTACCTGTGAGACACTGGAATAAGCAAGCATTCTTTTCAAATTAGTCTGCATTATTGCGATGACCGAGCCCACGATGATGGCTATCGCAGCAATCCAGGAAATTGCGGTGTCAATGGGCACATAAATCTGGATGAATTCCGTCGTGAATACAGAAAATAAGACCCTTATAAAAGCATAAATCGAAACTTTTGACATCGCCGCCGCTATAATCACAGTAACCGCGGAAGGAGCATACGCGTATGCATCGGGCTGCCAGATATGCAGAGGAAAGAGCGCCATTTTTATGCTCAGTCCAACAACGAAGAAGACAAAAGCCGCTTGCACTACTTTATTCCCGTATAGCGGTGGTAACAAGTGCGAAAGGTCAGCCATGTTTAGCGAACCGGTTACGGCATACAGGAAACCAACACCGAGAAGATAGAAACAAGCGCCTATGGAACCCATAATCACGTAGTTATAGCTCGCTTTTAACGCTCTACCACCTGCAACAGCTATTAGCGCATACGCTGCTAAAGAGGCTATCTCTAAGAATACGTATAAGTTGAATAGGTCCCCGGTCACGATTATACCGCATAAACCGGTAACGAGAAGTTGAAAGACCACATAGAAAGTCACAATTTTGCGGGGCTGCTCGCGCTCCATACTCCTTTTTGCATATATCGCCGTTAAGAGGCAGATGAATAGAACGATAACCAGCACGTATGCGTTAAATGCGTCTATAACATATTCTATACCCCAGGGGGGCGCCCATCCGCCGAGCCAGTAATGTATGGTTCCAACAGAGAGGACATGGTTCAGGATAAGCACCGCCATGACGAGTTGAACGAGAATAGTAGCGAAGGAGATGAACCAGCAGGATTTCTTGTTTCGCCAGCCGGCAATTAAAATGGTAAATGCGGAAAGCAAAGATATTGCAATGATGAGCACCGGGAAATGGTCAACTACACTCAGCATCTAATCTTATTTATCCTCCTTTCTTTTTTCTTTCCCCATTCACGTTCACACTTATATCAAAACCTCATTCAAAAAGTCATTCAATACTACGTAAAAAGAGATAGAGGAACAATAGTATGTAAAATTATCTCTTTTTCTCCATCGGGACACCGGTGGCACGATTTAGCACCCCTTACCGTCCCAGTTCTCGCTCTTTCTCTATTAATTTTTTACTTCTTCAACCATTGGGACAATCGTTTTATTCACACAACAATCACCTGAACCTGAAATACGCTTCCATTCTATCAAACCCTTTATTTATCTCCTCTTCAGAAACACAAAACGACATTCTTAAAATATTCGTAAGCTCTTTTGAGTTTCTCGGCAATCCTTTCCCGTAGCTCCGACAAGCCAGAATTGCCGATTTGTGTATTTGTGCAACCCTATCTAATATTCTCCAATCATCTTTCATTTTTTTATTGTATATAAAGTATAATTTTTCTTTTTGAAAGAAAGGTTTTTTAACTTATGAGCCAAGAAGTCCCCTTCCGAAAGGTAGGGGGATGAATTGGCTCCCGATTTGGTGATATGGTAGGGGTGTATAGAGAGCAGATAACTCTTTCCTACCACACCACCAATAAAAGTATTTATATACTAAAATGTCATAAATAAGTTATTGTTGCATAGAGATGCAGGTAAGATAGTGGGAGACGTAAATCCACGAGGTACAAGCAAGGAATACAAATATGGTACAGAACTGGATAGGGATTATAACACCTCGCTGAATATATTGGAGCGAGGTATGGCGGGGCAGGGATTGCTCTTTGTGCCTTTTGAGGTGGAACCGCTACGGAAGTTGATATCAATTTCCGCAAGTTCTATCGTTGAAGTAGGAAGCCCCTTGCCTTGCGATAGCTGGGGGTATTTCACTTATATATAAATGATAATCGCGGAAATTACTGTTATTCCAATAGGAACAAAAACGCCCGGTGTAAGTAAATACGTGGCAAAAGCCGTGGATGCACTGAAAAAAATAGGATTGCAGCCAGAACTTACGGCCATGGGCACCATATTTAAAGCAGAAGACATCTCTGTAATTTTAAAAGCGTTCGAATCCGTGCACGAATCGGTTTTCGAGCAAGGTGCTGAAAGGGTGGTTACAACGTTAAAGATAGATGAAAGAAGGGATAAAGAAGGGTCAATAAAACAGAAGATGCGCTCAGCCGTATTTGCTCAATAACGATTATTTTTAGAAATTGAAACTTAGAAAAGGAATGAACTCAAATGAAGAGAAGGAAAAGCAAAAGCAAAAGCAAAAGAGAATACCCTGGGATGTCTACTGGATGAACATTGTAAATGACGTAGCTGAACGTTCAACTTGCTTGAGAAGGCAAATAGGCGCCTTAGTGGTCAAAAATAACGTGGTTATATCAACGGGTTATAACGGTGCACCGAGAGGATTCCCGCATTGTCTCGATGTTGGATGCAGGCGAGATAAATTGAATATCGCATCGGGTGAAAGACACGAAGAGTGCATTGGAGTGCATGCAGAGCAAAATGCGCTCTTACAGGCGGGCAGAGATACAGAAGGTGCTACGCTGTACGTAAATGCTTTCCCGTGTAAGATATGTGCTAAGCTGATAATAAATGCAGGAATAAAAAGAGTGGTGATGGCAGGGGATTACAGTGATAAGGAAGGATTGGACTATTTGAGGATAGCCGGTATAGAGCTCGCTTATCTTTGAGCAACCTTCCTATTTTATGCTTTTTACCCCATCCACCATACTTTCACATTTTTTTCGCATTATCCTCGCTGCTTCCGTTACTATCTCATCTACGGGCACGGAGCCATCCCCTTCCACTGTGAAGGTTACTGATTTCTTGTTTGACAGGTCGCTACGAGCTTCTTCACTCGACATGATTTTGTAACCACACGTGGTGACAGGCTGCCATTTCGCATGCTCTTTTCCCGTGCCCAGTCTTGCTATCGCTTCAAGCGCGATTGTTTGCCTTGCAATCGTTCTTACACCGGCGATTTCTCGCTCCGTTGCAATCAATTTCACAATCGGTATATTTTCAAACGCCGCTTTCACCCCGGAGTCTGAGGAGATGAGTTCCTTAGAATAAACCATTGTATAGCCCGCTCTTTCTGGACTTATAGCTTTTAAAGTCAGAGTACTCCGGTCATCAACGCTATAATCACCGAGGTCTGCCTTCAAAGGTATTAAAGCCAAACGCAATGCTAACTGCTCGTCGTATAATAAAGATGTATTCTCATGAATATTCACTTCATCAATTGCAAGCTTTGGCACTTCTGCAATCATTGCTCTTCTAAGTGCATTTGCAAAACGCACGTTCACACCTGAAAATACAAATTTTACTTCGTTTTCCCGTTGGTCTATTATCTTTACTTCCAATTCAAACTCTTCTTCCTCTTCTCCCTCCAGGCCGTTTTACCACGTTATGTACAACCGGTGTCACGTCCTCTCTTTTTCCTATTCGCAGTCCTGCGCGAGCAAAAGCTCTTATCGCCGCCTGTGCACCAGGAGCAATAGTTCTTGCTTTACGCCCTGGTGACGCCTTTACTTTTACGTGTATTCCCCATATTTCTCGCTCTTTTAGTTTAGCCGCAAGTTGCGTTGCCATCTGCATCGCTGTATAAGGAGAACTCTCATCGCGATCCGCTTTTGCTATCATCCCGCCAGAAGCTCTTGCTATCGTCTCCGCACCTGTCATATCAGTAATCGTGATAATGGTGTTGTTAAAAGAAGAAGAAATATGGGCTAGTACCCACTTTCTGCCGTCTGCCATTTTTCAAGCCTCCTCTTTTTGTAATTTGTCATAGTAGCCTATTCCCTTTTCCTCCTCCAAACTCACCATATACGATGGAATGGTAACTCTTCTACCATTAACAGCGATATGTCCGTGAACGATGAGTTGTCTGGCATGTTTTAGCGAATTCGCCAGACCTTTTTTATATACCTGTGTCTGTAGCCTCCTTTCAAGGATATCTTCTGTGCTCAGTGCCAAAATATCTTCCAATCTCAAAACCGCACTTTCTCCATTACCTTCAGCTTCGCTTTCAACTTCATACGTACTCTCTTTTAATATCCTCTTCCTTTTTAGGCTTGTTAAAATCTCTTCTTTCTTTCTCATTATATGCTCTGTGGGTTTTCTTCCTGCTATTTCCGCTAAAATGCTTCTTATTTCCCTTCGATACCTCTTTATAAAGCTCGCTGCTTTCCATATCTCGCGCTTGTTCTTTAGTCCATACTTTTCAGCTAATTCCTTCTCCTCTTTTATTCTTTGCATGACCCACGGTCTTCTTGGTCTCTCATGCATTTTCTTCATCTTCTTTGGATGCCCCATTTTATTTACTCTCTCTCCTCCCTGTCTTTGCTTTTGCCTCTGATATCTTCTTCCTCGTTACTCCTACTACTAATCCTTTTCGTCCTGTTGCTTTTGTTCTTTGACCTCTCAATCTCAGTCCCCTTTCATGTCTTATTCCTCGATAAGAGCGTATCTTACGCAACAAATTTATGTCTTCACGTAACTTCAACAGCAGCTCAGGACCCATTATATGCCTGTCTTCTCCAGTAATTAAGTCTTTTTTCCTGTTTAGCATCCACTCTGGTAATCGCTTCTCCACACTGTTAATTGCAGCCTTTAGTCGCTTTATCTCTCCGTCTGAAAGTTCACCCATTTTTGCCCTCGGGTCCATTCCCGAAGAAACAGCTATTGTCTTCGCTACTCTTCTTCCTATTCCCTTTACCCCGCATAGCGAATACACTACACTTTTTTTACCATCTAAGTCAGTATCTAAGATTCGGACAATATGCTTAAATTCCTCTTCGCCTCTTCCTTCTTCTCTTTTTTTTCCTTCTTCGCTCATTTTACCCTGAACCTTTTCTTATAAAGAAAGTGTTATCTAAAAAGAAAAGTGTTGTTTCGCCGAGGAAGGGATTTGAACCCTTGAGTTCCTTTCGGAACACAGGCTATCAGTTCGGCCCCGTGCAGAACTCCAGGCCTGCGCCTTACCACTCAGCCACCTCGGCTTATGTTTACCTCCTTATTTGTTTTACTCCTCCAACCTTTCATATATATCCCTGGCTTCATAAACACTTTCTCTGTTTTTACACACATGCCTTTTTCCGCTCCGAGCATCTCTTCCGAGCTCTTCTTTGCTTTGCCTATGCTCACTGCTTCTCCTTTCAATGTATATAATATCACACGATTATCTATATTTATTCCTTCTTCTATCCTTGAGATCCCCGGGGCGTTGAGGTCAGCACCATGACATATCGCATCAACAGCACTATCCTTTACGATTATGCACGGCAGATGCCCTAACGCATATTCCATTGGCATGATTAGTTCCCGTAGAAGGCACTCATCCCCTTCCTCAAAAAATATATAAGCATCTTTCAGGTCTTGCAGCCTCGTGAGATTAACCTCATCGAAGGGAAATGACTTAGTCCTTCTCAACTGTGACATGTGCGCACCTACGCCTAAGGCGAGCCCGATATGATGACAAAGCATTCTTATGTAAGTTCCTGCCTCACAGCCTACTTTCATCAGCACCTCCTTGCCCTCTATCTCCTTTATTTCAATGTAATGCACTGTTCTTCTCCTTACCCGCCTTTTGACCGCGGACTTCAGCGGTGGTCTTTGATATATCCTGCCCTCGAAATCCTTACTTATCTTCCTCAGTCTATCCTCCGCAACCTCTCTGTGCAGTTTCATCACGCACACATATTCCTTATCGCTAACGAAAGTAGTGGCTAACTTCGTTGCCGTTCCGAGCAGGACTGGCAGCACTCCCGTTACTTTTGGATCAAGTGTCCCTGTATGCGCCGCTTTATTTATCTTCAATATTTCTTTTACCCATGCTACAACTTCATGCGACGTTGGACCTGCAGGCTTGTCTATAATTACCACACCTCTTTCGATATGCTCCTTTATAGAGCGAGCTTCTGGAGCACACCCGTATCTTGAGTCTGTAAAGGATAGTGATTTTCCCAATTTGCATCTTTCTAACGGCTTTTCCATATCTTTTATTCTTTATTTGTATGTCTTTTATACATTACTATGAGCATATCAGTGGAAAAGAGAAAATACAAGTCAAAGTATAAGCAATGGATAGAGCACGAGGGGAAACCGATAATAGGGGAAGGGAGAGCGCAATTGCTCACCGAAATTCGTAGCACTTCTTCTATATTAAAATCGTCTGAAAAACTTTCTATCCCTTATAGAACTGCGTGGGAGTACCTAAAGAGGATTGAAGATGCAATAGGCAGTCCAATCGTAAAGACACATCGCGGAGGTGCGAAAGGAGGTGGGGGGACCGTATTAACAGCAGAAGGTGAAGAAGTTTTAAGAGAATATGAAAAGTATAAGCGACATTTAAGTAGCGTAACGCAAGGTGAAGAATATTGGGAAGCGATTTTTACGAAAATAAGTGCGAGAAATCAGATTAAAGGGGTTGTAAAAGGAATAGAGAAAGGAGAAATTGCTTCTACCGTGAGAATGGAAGTTGCCGAACCTACAATTTTAACTGCGATGATTACGAAAGAGGCGGTGGAAGAGCTTGACCTGAAAGTTGGAGATGCCGTAGAAGCAGTGATAAAAGCGACTGAGATACTGGTATCGAAGGAATAAAATATATTTTAAGACATATATACATACATACATACATAACAAACAAATTATGTGTGAATCGAGCGTGCTGATGGAAAAAGGAGAGGGAAGAGAATTACTGATGGAGGATGTAGTTTATGTAGATGTTAATGGTGAAGATATAACATTCATGGGAATATTAGGTGAGAGACAAAACGCAAAAGGAAGGATAAAAGAAATAAATCTGATGAAGCATACAATCGTGATAGAAATTCTTTGATCCTGCACAGATACTTTGCAAGCCTTTGTAGTCCTTCTATTTGTATCTGCCATTTTTTTGCTCATTGCTTTTGTAATGTCACTTCATCCCCTTCATCATCTTACCCATCGGCATTTTCATCCCTTTCATCATCGGTATTTTCCCCATTCCTCGCCCGGTAGTTAATCTCTTTATCATCTTTTGCATTAGCCTATGGTATTTCATCAGCTCGTTTACCTCCGCAGTGGTCGTCCCGGAACCCTTTGCTATTCTTTTCGATCTCGAGCCAGCTATTATTTTCGGCTCGTTCAGTTCCTCCTTAGTCATTGAATCCATCATCACTTTGAATTTTTTCAGTTTGTCCTCTGTAACTTGATACATCGAATCATCAAAGTCTATGTCAACTCCAAGACCACCTAAAGGCAGCATTTGAATCAATTTCTTCATCGGTCCAATCTTTCTCACTGCTTCTAACTGTTTATACAAATCCTTTAACGTGAATTTGCCCTTCAGGGAGTCAACATCTATGTCCTCCGGCTTTAAACTCTCCTCCGCAGCCTCTATCAAACTCTTTATATCGCCCATTCCAAGCAACTGGGAGATGAACCCATCAGATTCAAATTTCTCAAAATCATCTATTTTCTCTCCAGTGCCTATAAATGCGACTCCTGAATTTGTCTCTGACACCGCAGAAAGTGCCCCACCTCCCTTTGCAGTTCCATCCATTTTGGTTATAACTATGCCTGTAATTCCAATCGCATCATCAAAAGCTCTCGCCTGCACCGATGCCTGCTGCCCTATGCTCGCATCCAAAATGAGAAATCGCCGTTCTGGCTTTATTCGCTTCTCTATATCCCTTATCTCATTTATCAGGTCCTCTTCCAGCGCATGCCTCCCCGCGGTGTCTATTATCTTAACATCATACTTCTCAAATTCTTTCACTCCTGCTTTCACTATGCGCATCACCCCCTTTCTCCTATCAGGTAGATTCGCACCATCGTAAAAGGGAACACCTATTTTATCACATAATTGCCTTAGCTGGTCGGATGCTGCTGGTCTATACACATCAGCGCAGATAACTGCAGGTTTTAAACCCTTCTTTTGAAAATACCTCGCAAGTTTCGCACACGAAGATGTTTTCCCTGAGCCATGTAAACCCACCATCATTATTTTCTGCGCCACTAAAGGAACCTCCACACCCCTTCCTATAATGTTTATCAACTCCTCATAGACCACCTTTATCACATGCTCCCTCGAGTTCAAAACCATCTTCTCCTTTAACGCACGCTCCTTTATGCGACCCGAAAGTTCCCTCACCAGTGAAATCTTTACATCCGCCTGTATCAATGCCCTTTGTATGTCCCGCACGAGTTCATCCACCGTTTGCTTGTCTATTCGCTTCGCCTTTGCTATCTTCCGAATCGTTTCCTTCAGCGAACTGCTTAATCGCTCTAACATTTTTTAAAATTCCAATTCCCCCGCTATTTTCGTCCCCATATTTATCGTTATTTCTGCTATATCGGTGCAATACTTCGCTATTCTTCCCAAACTCTCCAAGATAGAAAGAACGTGTATTTTATCTGTAATACTCGGCTCTTCTGCCAAAATTCGCTCATTTATCCCCTCTAACTTATCTATCAGCGCATTCGCATCCCTTATCGTTTCATTCGCCTCTTTCATATCCATGTTTGATAAGGAAGTTAGAGTCTTGGTGAACAGGTTTTCAGCACGAAAGCCGATTTCTTTTATGCCCTCCAAGCTTTGAACTTCTAAGGATACAGATACAGGATTTTTCGGATTTATTAACATTACATTCTTCGCTATATTCTCCGCATGGTCACCTATTCTCTCCATGCTCTTCACTATTATCCTGTATCCCAGGCTATCGCGCTGCCTGCCCACGCCTATCTTCTTTGCAAGCTCGGGGTTGCTCATTGCAGCCTTTAGTTGCCTTACGATGAGTAAATAAAATCGGTCTATCTCGTTATCACGTTCCCTAACATCCTCTGCAAGGTTCAAGTCCCCCTTTTCAAGTGCGGAAATTGCATCCCTATACATTGACAATATTATCTCTGACATGCTCCGTATCGCATCGCGTAGTGTAAAATCCTCGTATTTCAAAAAGCTCTGGAGCACTATTTCCTTTGACGACTCTCCAACAATCTCCATGCCTATCAGCCTCTTCCTCACTTCCTCCTTTATCCTCTTCCTTTCTTCAGCCTCGAAACCATTGAGTGACAAAAGCTTCACGACATCATATCCAACAAGGTAATGAGCGATAAGATACCTGAAGTTGTCCTCAAAGCTTTCGAACTCCGAGAGTTCAAGTTCAGCGGATTTTATCGGCTCTCCTCCTTTCTTCTCCGGTGTTATGAGGAGTGATTTATCTCTGCGTTGAATTAAAGATAATTCGTCCCCCTGGCTTATACCAGCTTCTTTTGTCCATTTTATAGGAAGCGATATGGTGAATGTAGAACCACCTGTGAGCTGTATTTTTCTTTTCTCTTCTTTCATCTTATGTATTTATTGTATTAATTGTTATATCCGCTTCTATATATTATAAATATAATTATGTAAGAGCAAGGGTGAGTGCTATTGCATTTTTATTAAAGTAAGTACTTATGATTTAATAGGGGATGAACATGGAAGAAAGGGAGGAGTATATTCCAAGATATGAGTATGAACGGTTAGAGAGCGAATACAGGCGGTTGATGAGGAAATACGAAGAGGCAGAGGCGTATAAAGCAGATTTGGAGAAGCTTGTTTCGAAATCGCGGTCGCCGCCTTTAGACTGTGGATTCGTAGTGGAAAAGACTGAAGAAGGCGCCATTGTGAATTTGAATGGTGCATTAAAGGCTTTACCTTACGGAACGCTAACAGAGAAAGAAATAGAGGAGCTGAAAGAGGGCAAATATGTATTCATAGGGCGTATCCCGGACAGGACAAACCCCAGTGGATTTACCATAGGCATCACGAAGGTGTACAACAGGGTGGTGGATTTAGAAGTGGGTGAGATAGAAGAGTTAAGGAAGGACGACGATGAATGGATTGGGGAAATATCAACCGGAAAGGGGCGCGGCAGAATATATAAAAGGCTGAGAGTCAAAGAAGCGGAAATGGTAAAAGAGGGAATGAAGGTAGGGCTTCTCCCCGGCACGTTTGACATAAAGCGGAGTTACAAACCAAAGCAAATCTCTCGCTATGAAGTCACGAAGAGTCCCGAAGTGAGCTTTAATGACATTGGTGGTTTAAAGGAGATAAAACAGGAATTGATAAAGAGCATTATTCTTCCGATGGTAAATCCTGACGATTACGCACGATATGGGGAATGTTCCAGAAGAATACTGATGTATGGTCCGCCTGGCTGCGGGAAAACGATGTGTGCAAGGGCGTTAGCATCCGCATTACCAAATTGCGAATTTGTGAAGATCGGTGCTGGAGAGCTATTCAGCATGTGGCTTGGTGAATCGGAGAAGAATGTGCGAATGGTGTTCGAGGCAGCGAACGCTAAATTAGAGGAAGGGGAAAACGACTACGGTGTAATCTTTTTTGATGAGATAGATGCGTTAGCACAGGAGAGGGGCATGCACAGTGGTTCTTCTGGAGCGCCTGAGAGAGTTACCGGGCAACTACTGGACCTGCTGGAAGGTTTCCATACTCTGCATCCACACCTTACCGTGATAGGAGCAACGAACAGGATGTATCTTATAGATTCTGCATTCAGAGCGAGATTTGATAAGATAATTGAGGTTCCAAAGCCTGATAAGAAAGCTGCGTATTTTATTGCCTCTTTGTATGCTAAAAAGATTCCTGTTGACCTCCACTTGATAAAGGAAAAAGGGGGAGAAGAAGAAGCGAGGTTGCATCTGTTGAAAGAGATTGCGGACTATATGTGCAGTGATAAGTATGTTGAGACAGAAATAGGGCGGATAAAGAGGGCAGATACGATTACCGGGCGATTCATAGCGCAGATATTTAACTATGCAAGAGATAAGGCATTGGAGGAGAGAACATTGCTGATGCTGGAAAAAGGAGTTATCAGCAACGAGGATATGAGGAGAATGTGGGATACAGAAGGAATCGCAGCGATATTAGATGCAGGGAGCAAGACGGAGGATTTGCAGAAGCGGTATAAACGCATGGAGGAAATAGGAGTGAACATGCGACACCTGAAAGAGGGTTTTGATAAGTTTGCGCAGAGAAGAGCAGAGGAGATAATAGCGTCAGGGTCTGCGGGAATGCCAGAAGAAGAGACGGGAATGCATTATTAAATGGATTTGAACAAATGGCAAGGGATAGAGCACGAATTTAGAGTGGGCATAAGTTCAGAATCGCCCAGCTTGTACAGGTACGCGAGATTTTATCATGTGGATGAAGTGATTCATGCGCTTGAGAATTACACTTTTTTTGATGGAACGGGTGCGGTATGCTCGAAGTTGTGTAGAAGAAACGACGGCTTTTTGAGAAATGGCTCCCGGATTTACATCTGCACCGGTGGTCACCTGGAGATAGCCACGCCAGAATGCAGAAACGCATTCGAGGTGCTGAAATATGATAAGGCGGCAGAGTTGTACATGCAGATAGGAGTGGAGAAAGCAAATGAAAGATATCGGGAGAAGCTGAGAAAAAGAGGGAATAACTCCGCATACATACAATGCTGGAAAGCAAATGTGGAGATAGACAAGAGATATAGCAGGGGCACGCACGAATCCTACCTGGTGGATAGGAGGAACTTTGTGGGCAAAGAGAATTTACTCATACCGTTTTTAGTGCTTCGAAAGATATTTTTTGGCGCGGGCGGTTTTGTAGCGGAGAAAGAAGGGGCGAGATATGTGATTTCGCCAAAAGCGATGGTCTCGAAGCGGGTTCTTACTGAGTCGCCTTCACAGTGGCCGATATTATCTACACGGGACGAGCCGTTGAGTACAAAGGATAAATATCGTGTGCACGTTACATCAGGAGAGGGTGTCCGCTCTGAGGTTACACGGCTGCTCAATAATGCCCTCACGTCATATGTGATAGATGCAATAGAAGCCGGGAAGATTTCGCATGTAGAGGACATCTGGAATCCGCTTCAAACGTTTAAAGATATTTCCGCGAATACCGAAGGTGATTGGAGGATAAAGTTAACGAATGGGAGGACTGAGTCAGCGATTGATTATCTTATAAGCAATTACCTTGTGGTGATAGAGGAGTTGTTTGAGGAACGAGAGACATCTTACTGGGACAAATACGTTCTGGATACGTTCAAGAGGCTTTGTAATAAGTTCGAGCAGGGATTGCTTGAAGACACCTACGTGGTGCGGCGTTTGGAATGGGTGATGAAGTTATGGGTGATAAAGAACGAAATAGATGATTTTGAATATGAAAGCACGTCAAAGGAGCGGTTTGATTACCGGAGCATGTATATGACGGATGAGCGTACGGAGAAAGAGATAGCGGCTTCGTTTGATTTCACCAATCTCTGTGATTATGACTTATACGAGCGGGTAGCGGATAGGATAGGAGTGGAGCGAGTACTAACGGGAGAGGAGATAGGGGAAGCGTTGTTATTTCCACCGAAGAATTCAAGAGCCGAGTTAAGAGTAAGACTCGCATCAGAATTCGAGAATGCGGCACTGAGCTGGAATAAGATATCGATAAAACGCGAGTCGGAGATAAAGATAGATATGGGTAGACCAAGTGGAGAGGAATATTCGAGGCTATTTGAAATGTATCCGGAACTCGCGAGGATGCCGAGTGCGGTGGTGGTGTTTTTACGTGAAAGGAGGCGAGGAGAGGCGACAAGACAGGTGCTTGTGCGATTTCTGGCGGAGGAAGAAGACATAAGGGGCTGGGAGGAGGAGATAAGCCGCGAAATAAGGAATAGAATCGTCAGGAATCCTTATTTGGACTATTTGCTGTATTCTAATAGCAAGACTTATAGATTTGATGAACTGGATGGATGGGATGAAGACAGAATAAATGAGTGGGTAGAAGAGATAAGGATAGCGGAGAGAGAGGGAAGGGAAGAGGAAGAAGAGATATAAAAAATAAAAAGGGCGCTGTCAATATAGGAATAACTTGAATTTCCATAAACCGCGAAACTGTCGCCTATTTCGCTATTGGCTTTCAGTTTCCTCTTCATTCCACCTTAACTGTTTCCTTCTTCCCCTTCTCTTCCTTACTTTCGAGTTCTCCTTTATACTCCACCAAGAGCTCTATTTCCTTCTCAGATTCTGTATGCTGAAAGCATCGGGATTTGCAATCAACCTTAAACTTGTTACTCTTCTGTCAACTATGATGTTTTTAAGCTTGCCGAGAATCTCCATTAACTTTATGTCTTCACTTATGACCTCCTTGCTCGGTGTTGGAACGCCTTTGTAACAGTTCCAGTTTTCATAGTCTTAAGGGGTTTTAGGTGTATGGAA
>JAGXOR010000149.1 GCA_023659785.1 Methanomicrobia archaeon LH_S13 | reverse complement strand
TTGATAGCATCACACGAAGAGGTTTGAAACAAAATGGTTGAATCTCATAACCTGGCTACCTGCCTTTGGCACTTCACCCAAATCCCGCCTCAGCCGAACTTCAGATACAATCGAGACGTTGGACGTTATAGAGCTTCCCCTTAAAAAGAGAAAAATGACCTTAGAAACACACGCCTTTAAAATATTACAAAAAGCAGGCATCAAAAGAGGCAAGACCGTATTGGATTTTGGCTGTGGCTCAGGCACGTACACGATTCCCGTAGCGAAAATAGCTGGTAAAGAAGGAAAAGTATATGCTTTAGACAAAGACAAGAAAGCTTTGGCTCAATTGATGCAAAAAGCCGAATCAGCGGGATTGGGAAATATAAAACAAATAGACACATCAGGCGAGTTGAAAATTCCTTTGGCTGATGAGTCTGTTGATATAGTCCTTCTGTACGATGTTTTTCATTCTTACTATTTTTCACAGGTGGCTGATAGAAGGAAATTATTAGAAGAAGTTTACAGGATTTCAAAAAGAGATGCTATTATTTCCGTTTGGCCAAAACACTTGGAATCAGAAGCAAAAGAAGAGATAGAAAATGCGAATTTTTATCTTCAACGCGAATATTTCGGGACACTTATTCATGATAACGAGGACATTGAAAAAGGAAAAGTGCTTAATTTTAGAAAAAGAATGTAGATAGAAGGTGGTTATACTTTATCTACAACAAGGGGAAATCAAATGCCCAAATACAACATCAACTGGAACATCACGCGCGAGTGTAATCTGCGATGCAAACACTGCTACTACGAAGCAGGCACCCCGTTAGCGGACGAACTCAGCACAGAGGAATCCTTTGAACTCATAGACGAAATAGCAAACGTATTTGGCGACAAAGCGAGTGTCACATTTGGCGGTGGAGAAGCATTGCTGAGAAAAGACATATTTGACCTCATTTGTTATTGTAGAGCGCGAGATTTGCACGTCGTGCTCGCATCAAATGGAACGTTGCTTAGCGAAGAAGTCACTGCTCGCTTGAAAAACGCGGGTGTCGAAGATGTTATAATACCTATTGACGGCACTCAAAAGACACATGATGCAATAAGAGGAGAAGGCGTCTTTGAGAAGGCGACAAAAAGTGCGAGAGCGGTTAGAAAAGCGGGATTGGGTTTGGTGGTTGACCCCTGTATAATGAAACAGAACGAGGAAGAGACGGGGAAGATTATAGACATAGCTGAGAATCAGGGTGCGAGACAGTGCAGGTTTTTTCATTACATCTCTATGGGCAGGGGAAAGGAAGTGAAACCCGATAGTGAACTCGGCATCGCCCGGTATGCAGAAAACCTGATGCAGCTATACGAAGAGCAGAACAAGAGAAAGGGGCTCGAAATATGTACGACACAGGCATGTCAGTACTGGGTGATACTGAAACGAAAAGCCAAAGCAGGACTTTTCGTTCCCGATTTCTTTTATACTGAGATTCCCGGCTGTCGAGCAGCTATCGGCATGCTTTCTATCAAACCGAACGGCGAGGTCGTGCCATGTCCGCTATTAGACGTAAAAGCGGGAAATGTAAGGGAGATGAGTCTTCGTGAAATATTGAACTCAAAGGTCTTTCTTGACCTGCGAAATCGTGATGTAAAAGGCAAGTGTGCCGCATGTAAGTATAAGAGCATCTGCGGCGGATGTCGCGTGAGGGCGTACCTGCATAGTGGCGATTATCTCGCGGAAGACCCTTTATGTAACGAGTTCTTTTTTGAAGAAAAACAGATGTAAAACTTGACTTCCGCCATTAACCACGAGATTACACAGAGTTTCACGAGAAACTTTTCCATAAAGTTAAAATGCTAATCCCCCCCTAACACAGCAACCCCACCAAAAACCGCACATAATCCTTCAAATCTCGTATTCTAACGTTCTCATCCGCACCATGCGCATTGCTCTCTATCCAATTGCCAACGCCAAAAGCACAAACCGGCTGTTTCGTTTTCTGCACGGCATAACCCACATCCAAACCTCCCTGCACACCCGTTATGTCCTTATGACCAAAAACGTCAGAAGCCGCAGCTTGCACTCTTTTTACCCACTCGTCATCAGGATTGGTGAACATGGGTGGGAACCCTGGCTTACAATGCACCTCTAATTCTATTCCATGTTTTGTCTTTGTCTTTACGCGTTGTAAAAAATCCTCGAACTCTTTTATCACTTCCTCAACCGCTTCTTCTGGGATATATCTCCGGTCACCACGCAAGATGCAGCTTGACGGTATAACGTTCTCCTTCACACCCCCGCTTATCATCGTAACGTTAAAAACAGGTCTTGTATGCTTCTGCCCTGTTGCTTCAGTCATGTAAGGACTGCAAGGTGCTTTTGATTCTCTGCTCTCCACTTCCCTCTTCAAGTCGCCCAACTCTTCTATTACCTGCATAGCTTTCTCTATTGCATTCATGCCTAAAAAAGGAGCAGAGCTATGGCATGACTTCCCATACACTTTTATTTCCCAGTTCATCACCCCGTTCGTTGCCACGCAGATACCCTCGTTATCGCCGTCCATACAAAGTAAATAATCACCCTGAAGAAGACCTTCGTCCGCAAAGAAGCACAAACCAGAATAAAGCCCCATCTCCTCATCCGTGGTTAATACAACCCGGAGATTATATTTGCTCTCCAAATTCAGCTTCTTCATCACGCGTAATGCCATTAAAAGCGATGCAACACTTCCCTTCGAATCCGCTACACCACGCCCGTATATCCTGCCATCTTTAATCACCGGCTCAAAAGGCGGTGTACTCCAGCCTTCTCCCGCGGGAACCACGTCCAAATGCGTGTATATATCAACGCTTTCCTCTGCACCAAAATCTTTAGTAGCGAGAAGGTTCACTCTTTTGCCGCGTAGTTCCGAACTCTTTTGCCGTTCTTCATACACATCTTCCGGCATCTCTATCCTTTCACATTCGAATCCGAAATCCTCGAACACAGGGATAAGCCAATCCACTATCTTTTCGTAATTCTCTCCTGGGGGCACGAAAGTGGGTATCCTGACCATTTCCTTGAGATAATCTATAAGTTCCTTCTCTTTGCTTTCCACTAATTTCTCCAATTCCTCTTTTTCTTCCATTTTTATGACAACAATTAAACTCTTCTTATAATAAAAGCGTAATCATTTTTATCCTTGCTAAAGAGGAAGATTTAGGTTATGAGATTCAACCAACCATTTTGTTTCAAACCTCTTCGTGTGATGCTATCAATTGTGCATCGCACTG
>JAGXOR010000148.1 GCA_023659785.1 Methanomicrobia archaeon LH_S13 | reverse complement strand
ACCATGAATCTTTTTCCACCAGCCTGCTGTGAGAAGAAATATAAGATAGCAAAAAAATCTATAAGGGTCAGAAGTAGGAAGGGTATAATTGTGCAACACGAAAAACCGAAAGTTTTATATAACCCCTTCAACTTAAAATATTAGGAGGTAAAAAAAAGATGGAAGTGAAAAGCGAAGTAAGCAAAGGGATGAACGAGGGAAGGAGAGAGGGGGGGAGATATGCCTGCGGAGAACATTCTGAATCAAGCGTAGACCACGTAAATCAGGTATTTTCCAAAAGGACTTTTGTATTTGCATTTACATCGATATTAGTGCTTTCAGCAGCGATTATATTGATGCCCGGGGTAGTGAGTGGCAGCGAGTTTTCTAATGCGAGAATCCTTACAGCGAGTCATGAAGCCGAGGTCTCCACGTCAAGCCAGACGTACGAGACCACCGCTTTGGATGCAGGCATGCTAAGCGTAGCGACAACTTCAAACGTATTCGTTTATTACACCGCCGAGGGCAGCATAACCAATCCTGACGATATTATCCGCATACGGTGCGGAATAGGGGATAGCGTTGCAAATATCTCAGACATAAAATTCGTTGACTACTCTATGATGAATGTAACGCAGAGTGCAGTATTCTATATACCAGATGTCACAGTCACAGCAGATTCAACAATAAAAATAGAGTTCAGAAGTAGTACTGGCGACACGGTAAAATTGAGAAACCAAACCTTAGTTGCAGTTGCATATCCGACAACGATAAGCATGGCGGGGTATTCCACCGAGGATAAGGAGACGATGAAAACAACCTATGGCACAGAAAACGTATGGCAAGCGGGTACGCTTGAGGTGCCGACCGCAGCGAAAGGCTTGTTTTTCTATTCCGCCGAAGGTAATGTTCTCGGTACTAGCGAGGTGCTTCATGTAAGATGCAATGCCAGTAACAACATAGCGAATATAGAAGACATTCGGCTCGTGGACTATTCAACCATGAATGTAACCCGAGGAGGGGTATTTTACATGCCGAGTTTATCTGCTGATTCGTACACAATAAAATTAGGCTATCGAAGCAGTACTGGTGATGGCATTGCTTTAAGGAACCAAACCTTAGCTGCAGTGGCTTTTCCTGCACTTGTAAAAAAGGAAGAAACAGAGAAGAACACATCAAGCCCGGATTATGTCGAAGCTCTGGATGCAGGCACACTAAGCTTGGATACCACTTCTGACGTTGCCGTTTATTACTCCGCAGAGGGTAGCATAAGCGACCCTGACGACATCCTGCGTATAAACTGCACTATCGGTGGCGAGATTGCGAGTATCTCAGACATAAAATTCGTTGATTCTTCGACTAATAACGTAACAATGAGTGCAGTATTTTACCGCTCAAACCTTGACACAGGTTCGTATCCGATAAAGATAGGCTACAGAAGCAGTAACGGTAACGACAATGAAGTCACGCTGAGAAATCAAACGCTAATTGCAATATCGCAGAAGGCTGCACCACCACCAGTACCAGTCCCGGAATTCAATCCAGTCGGCTTACTCGCTCTGATTGGCATGGTGAGCGCAGTGCTTGCAGTAGCAACGATGAGGAGAAGGGAGAAGTAAAGGAGATAAAAGGGAATAACAGAAGGAGAAGGGGGTAAAAGAAGGGAATGGCAGTGATAGAGAAAGAGGTAGAGCTTGTAGGATCTAAGGGTAGAGGAAAGGTAGCAGGGCTATTTGACAGTGGTTCTACGTATTCTTGCATTAAAAAGGAGCGTGCGGATAAGCTCGGAGTGATAGATTTCTTACCAGAACCATTGGAGCTGGAGACAGCGAAAGAAGGTGAGAAAATAGAGGCAAAAGAGCATATAGGTCTCATTTTCTACCTTAATGGCTATCGTTTCACAGATGAGTTCATGGTCCTACCAGACATCGCTGAAGGTTTGATCATAGGGACAACAACGATGCAGAAATGGAGATTCAAGCTTGACTTCGAGCACGAAGAAGTCATCATTGACCCAAGGGTGACGAGACTTCGCTTCTTATCGCTTTGAATAACCAGTGATGACGTTATGAACAAAAACCCCCAAAGCGCCGAGGAGGGGCGCGATATAAATACCCAAACAAATTAGGAGGTGAAAAAGAAAAAAAATGAAACAAAACAAAAAAGTAATTGCTGGTATAATAATAGCGACAATCGCATTGGCAAGCGTAGCAATCGCAGTATCCGCAGAAGGCGAAGGCGGCGTCCGACCTATGGCAATAATGCCCGGGGCGATAACAAGTGAGCATATTGCAGCTGGTGCAGTTACATCTACGATATTAGGATCTGATGCAGTAACAACAGGAAAAATTGCTACTGGAGCCATATCTGATGAGGCAGATTTTGGAGCAAATGTAGTTAACAGCACAGCCATAAAGGATTATACCGTAAATCAAACTGACATGAATACAGATGCGGTGAATGCTTCGATATTGCAAGACAATGCAGTAACAACAGGAAAAATTGCTACTGGAGCCATATCTGATGAGGCAGATTTTGGAGCAAATGTAGTTAACAGCACAGCCATAAAGGATTATACCGTAAATCAAACTGACATGAATATAGAGGCGGTGAATGCTTCGATATTGAAAGTGAATGCAATTCCAAACATTATGAATTATACATCGACAGCTCTATCGACAACTAATGGTACATTCAATAGTTCGGGATGGATTTCACCACATTGGAACACCACAATAGTGTTACCCAGAACTGCGAATCTATCGGTTGCTTGGACTGGAAATGATGTCTGGGTTGAGACGGGTGGCAATCTCTCGGTAAATTGCACAATATACGATAGCAACAGTAACATTAAAACAAGCTATCCATCTGGTGACTTAGATGGTATAAAAGTATCAGACAGTCATTATGGCAATTTAAGTGCGAGCGTTAACTTCTATGCTACAGTACTCGCTGAAGACACTTACACGATAAGCATGCAAATTATGAACAGCGGCACAGAAGGTAAAACTGTCGGCGTAAAGGAGCAAGCTATCGTTGCAACGGCATATCCAGCATAACTACTGGTGTAGACGAACTAAAACAAAAAAACAAAAATTTAAAGTTTAGGGGATATTTTTTTCCCCTTACACTTTTTCTTTTTAGAAAAAAGAAAACCTGTGCAATTCAATATAGATGCATTTCCTGACTCAGCCCAGCTGTCGTTTATCGT
>JAGXOR010000147.1 GCA_023659785.1 Methanomicrobia archaeon LH_S13 | reverse complement strand
GTCTATTTATAGTGGCAACCGTAAGTGCAGGATATATTGGGTATTGGTTGGGAACTCGTGAGGAACAGCCGGGTAGCAAAGATGTTTTGGCGCCAAGCTGGAATAAATATACCGACCGAAATCTTAATTTTTCTTTTCTTTATCCTGCGAACTGGAGCGAAGAAATTGCAAAAGAAGGATACTTGATTTTTAAAGGACCCGCAGATGAGCTCGGGCATGTTCCTAATATAATCGTTCAGGCAATGCGTCCTGCAAGCTCAGGCGGTAATTACTCTTCTTATGAGGATGCCGCATCAGCTAAGCTCGATCAGCTCAAGACTTATGAAAATTATTCCTTAGTTTCTTACATACAAACCAAAGTTTGCAATGAAAGTGCGAGAGAAATCGTTTGCTCTTATTCCTTCAATGGAATACCATTAAGACAAAGTCAGGTATTCTTCCAAGACTCAAACACATCCTATATTTACATGATTTGTTATACGGCTACCGAGGAAAGTTATTCAGGATATGTTGAGGCGTATGAAAAAGCAAAGGAAAGTTTTATATTGCAAAGGAAATAAAAACATAAACTTTAGGAGGAAAAAATGGGACACGTTCATGTAAATGCGTATATTAAAAACGAAAAAGCAGAGCTGGTGTTAGAGCAAATTTTAGTTGATACTGGTGCCACATACACGGTATTGTCTTTAAAACGGATTGAAGAAGTTGGTGCCGTTAAAATCCCCTCTTACGAGATGGATGAAAATGAATAGACAAAAAATAATGGCTTCCGTAGTGATAGCAGCAATAGTTATTGCAAGCATTATCGTAGCAGTTGCAAAGAACTCAGAGGGTGAAGGTTTTATCAATCCAAAGGCGATTATGCCCGGTGCGATAACCACTGAGCATCTCGCTGATGATTCAGTTACCAATGATAAGCTCGCAGCCAAGGCTGTTAGTCAAGGGAAAATTAAATCGGGTGCAGTAACCTACGGGAAATTAGATGGTGGGGCTGTTACCGATATAAAGCTTGCATCGGGTGCAATACCGTGCGAAGTAAATTATACAGATACAGAGGTAACGGTAACAGGCACGGCAGAAACTGAGATATTCAATAAATCGGTGGAATTGAAGAGAAGTTACAGGCTTATCCTCTTCTATACGATAAACGACAGCTGGGCTGAGTCAGGAAATGCATCTATATTGAATTGCACAGTGTTCAATAAAACCGGAGCATTCGCAGCATCCGCATACCCTGATAACCTTATCCTCTATGGACAAAATTTTAGCACAACGATAACTTTCTACACAGACGTTGTGGCTGATAGCGCCACTTATTTCAAGCCTGAATGGCTTAATGTAAGCATAACACTAAGGAGCAACTCAACTGGAACAGTCGGAATAAAAGAGCAGGCATTAACCGTAATAGCACTGCCTGCATGAGGTGATAAAATGAAACTGAAAATATTATTCCTGGTCTGCATCTTGATGACTTTGTTAGTAGCGACAGCAAGTGCGAGTGCGAAGACGATAACCGTGGATGATGACCTGAGCGAATGCCCTTACGCAAATTATACTTCTATCCAAGATGCAATCAACAACGCAACCGAAGGTGACATTATCCAGGTCTACAGCGGAACTTATGAGGAGAATGTAGTCGTAAACAAAACACTTAATCTTACTGGAATCGGAATGCCTGTTATAGACGGGATGAACAACGGAAACACCGTGAAGATAGAGGCTAATAACTGCACGATAAAAAATTTCAAGATAATAAATAGTGCTGGCGACTGGAACCTTGCTGGAATACACATCGCATCTTCAAACAACATTATCTCGAACAATACGCTCTCATCAAATAATGGGCATGGAATCGGCATATATTCGGGCAATAATGAAGTTCATTCAAATACTCTATCCTCAAACGGCTGGGCTGGTGTCGGCATATACGCAGGGAGTAATAAAATTTATTGCAATAATATACAAAATAACGGCTATGGAATTCGTCTATTCCAGGCTGGTAGTAATATAATCTATTCTAACGTTATAAAAAACAACGGCTATGGTTTCTATCATTATTCATCAAGTAACAATGTAATTTACTCCAACGAGATATCCTCAAACACCAATGATGCATTCTACATTTGGAACTCCGGCGGGAACAAAATATACGGTAACGAAATATCAGGAAGCAAGAACGGATTTGAAATATGGATTTACAGCTCCGGAAATTCAATCTACAAGAACAACATCACAAACAATAACAAAGGCGTTTATATTTATTATCCAAGCTACGCAAGCAATAACAACTTGTTTTACCACAGCAACTTCATAGAAAACTCTGAGAACAACACCTGGGATGAATGCACGAACAACTGGTATAACGAAACGCTTGAGGAAGGGAATTATTATGATGATTACAATGGAACTGATGCAGATGAAAATGGAATTGGCGATACGCCTTATAACATATCAGCAGGTAAAAATCAGGATTTGTATCCGCTGATGGAGCTTTATGCTGAAAATAAGCCGCCAATAGCAAGATTCACTTATTCATCAGAAAATCCAGTTGTTGATGAAACGATATTTTTCAATGCTTCCTCTTCTTTCGACTCTGATGGTAACATCACCGCTTATGACTGGGAATTCGGTGATGGTGCAAATGGAACAGGGGAATTTGTAACGCATTGTTATTCCTCGCAGGGTAACTACACGGTGAATTTAACGGTGACGGATGATAGAGGAGCTACTAATTCCACTTCTAAAACGATAAAAGTTGTAGAAGTAGAAAAAGAGATATTCGATACTGGTGAGCCGGAAAATCCTTATCCTTCTATCTTCGGCATACACAATGGGACTATCATCCCAAACCAGACGATTACTGTATCCACGCTTTATACTTATCCATGCTCAGGAACAGGTGGGCATTCGGAATATGTGAGAATATGGGGTCATGGGCTGGATGTGAATACAACTTGGGAAGGATATAGAGGGGATTGGCACAATATATCCTTTGACGAGCCGTTTACGCTGAAAGCAAATCTTAGTTATAACTACACGATACGAACAGGGTCGTATCCGAGAATAATACATGCAAAGGAGTTCAATGCGAATGATGGTAAAGGTAAAATAACATGCACCGAGTTTGTTGACGCTAACGGGAAAAGATACGAGAACTGGATACCAGCGATAAGACTGTTTTAATAGAATCTAGGTTATGAGATTAGATTTAAACATTTTGTTTCAAACCTCTTCGTATGATGCTATCAATGGGGGGGCATCGCACTGGGTGTAACCCTACACCCTCTATCCCGTCCGCCTCTGCTTT
>JAGXOR010000146.1 GCA_023659785.1 Methanomicrobia archaeon LH_S13 | reverse complement strand
GTCTTTTTTTTCATCTGATCCGTTGTAATCACTCCAATAATTGCCGAGATAGTTTTAAAATGAATGTTCCTTTTGTAAAGGGGAAAGCGGTAGCGGATCAGATAGTGTGCGTGGATATTCCTGTACAAAATGCGAGAATAGGAACCTTATATTTTATAAATCCATTCGAAAGAAAAGCGCCACTTCCACATGAGTTTGGAGCAATCATTGATGGTAAAATTCCGAGTTCGTGGATTTTGGAAAGAAGTTGGGGGTTTGGTAAGCATGCTTCAGCGATAGGTTGTGAAGAGGAACGTTGGGCACTTGCTAAATTGCTTCATGTAAAACTGATGAATGGAGAAGAGTATAGATTTTCGATTTTAGGAAAAGGGAGTAAGCCAAAAGAGTTTGGTGAGGCTTTTTTGAGGATAAAAGGAGGTGTATGAAATGGTAAGTGCTGGAAGATGGGTATTAGGATTGATGTTTGGATTTGTAGGTGCGTTGATAGGTGGTTACATCTTTGGAGTATCAGCAGCAGCTACAATTAGTTATCTCATTGAGAATATAAAATATTTAAGTGTGCCAGGGCTCAGGGTGCTGATAAGGCAGGGAGGGAAACCTTTTGTGGCTTTGATGCTTATAAGCGGAGTAATACCTGGTATTATGTTCGGTCTTCCAACAAGAGGTGGAAACAGGGGTATTCGGGCGTTGATAGGAGCAGGACTTGGTTTTCTCTGCATTCTTTTCGGCTATTATATCCTTTTCGGAATGCCCATAATGCAGGAAGCAGCAACCGAGTCTGGATTAGGGTTTTTAGAGTTTTTGATAGTATTGACAAGTGCAGAAGCTTCTCCATTGAACTGGATTGTTTTCGCTACATTCATCATTGGAATGGTTGAATCCGCTATACTTGGTTCGGTATTTGGCGGGAAGGAGGCGAGATAAATGAAAAAACTAAGAATAATTGGAATAGTGGCAATGTTGGTGGTTGAAGAGATGTTGTTTCAGGTAAGAACCGACCACATAAAAGGTTGGAGGTGATGTGAAATGGAAAAGAGAGTGAAATATGTAATATTAGTTGTAGTTGGTATAGGAGTGTTGTTAGCAGTCTCAGGGTGTATAGAATTAACTAAAACTCGACCTTACAATATTACCATTGAAATGACAGAGCAAGGTTATATGGAGCTGACAATAGAGGGTCCACCAAGAGCTATGGAATTAGGTATTTTTCAATCAGAAGAATGTAAACAAGAAGACATGACTTTTTATAGTCGGATTGGTAAGTACGATTTTGAAAATGGAAAAAAGATGATAAAAACAATAGCCACAAGTTCACGGAAAAAAGGTGATAAACCTTGGGTTGTTCTTATAGACTTCGCTACCGGGGACGAAATACAAAAGGAAAGGGTGACCATTAAATGAAAAAACTAAGAATAATTGGAATAGTGGCAGTTTTGGCTGTTTTAGTTGGTTTAGTTGGCACAGGATGCATCGGTTCGGGTGCAAAGAGCACAATATATAAGGGGGATTCTCATGTTTTGGTCAGGGGTTCATATGGAAAATGGCTTCAGATTGACTATACCATATACCTGTATCTCTACAACAACGGAGAGGCAAAAATGCGGCATGTCTTTAAAGACCAGTTCAGTCCAGAGTCCGGTACATTTAAGGATTGGGAAAACGAATATCACGGAAAATGGAGGCAAGACGATAAAAATGTTTATTTAGATTTTGAAGAAATTGGTACATATGCTTCAATCACTTCGAATGATGAACTAAGAAAAGAGCCTGCTACCAAAAATCTCCCACCTGAATTAATCGAGACGGTGGCTGAGATACATCTCCATAAAGAGGAGGGGGATACAAATCCCAAAGTTCCCATAGGTGAAGAGAAAGGGATACCCGGATTTGAAGCGATATTTGCGGTTGTGGGGTTGTTTGCAGTTGCTTATATTTTGAGGAGGATAAGATGAATAGAAAGATTGTTTTAGGTATTTGCATTTTATTGGTACTGCTTTGTGCAATAGGGACAGCGACAGCAAAAACTTGGTATGTGGATGATTCAGGTGGTGCAGATTTTACAAAAATACAGGATGCGGTAAATGCCGCAGCTGATGGAGAATGTAATACTAAATAAAAAACTAACTCTCTTAGGTGAGGGAATACCAACCATTGATGCTCAAGGTTCAGGAAGTGTGATAATAATAAGTGCAGATTATGTAAACATTAGTGGATTTACGGTAAAAGGTTCGAACAAAGATAAAGGCAATGATTTAGAGAAAGTCTGTGGGATTTATCTTTCCAGTGCTAATTACTGTACGATTTCACAAAATATGGTCATGAATAACGGTAATGGGGTCTTGCTTTTCAAGTCTTCTTTCAACAACATTGAAGACAACAACCTAAACTCGAACAAAGCAGGAATTGGCATTGTATCCTCTTCTAATAACAGTATCAAGAATAATATCTGTTCAAATACCGAATATGGAGGCATAGGCTTACGCAAGACGTCAAATAACGAAATTAGCAATAATGATATAAAAAAATCTGGAAGCGATGGTATAAGTTTATATGAATCATCAAATAACAAAATTAACAATAATGATATAAGCTTTAGCGACTCCGCGGGCATCGATTTATTTCACGCACCGAGCAACATTATTTGGAATAATAAAATAACAAATAGTGAAGAAGGTATTTGGTTAAGTAGTTCAGGCGGAAGTAAAATCTACTTAAATAATTTTATAAATAACAAAAAAAATGCTTATTCTTATCTCTCATACAGTACTTGGAATTCCCCAGAAAAAGTAACTTATACTTACAAAAGAAAATTATACACAAACTATCTCGGCAATTATTGGAGTGATTACAACGGATCAGATGAAAAAAAAGACGGAATTGGAGATAGTCCTTATGATATATATGGGGGTCCAGGTCCTAGTTTAGGAGGGAGGGACAAATATCCAATAATGGCACAGTGGGAGAATTATTTTGAACGTGAAATTTCAACACTATCACCTACACCAACCGAAATACCAACGGAGGAAGAAGCCACTCCTGAAATACCAACAGGTGAAGAAAAAGGAATGCCGGGTTTTGAAGTGGTAGTTGCAATCATAGGCTTATTAGCAGTAGCATATATTTTTAGGAGGCGAAAATGATAAAAACAAAAATAATAACGCTCTTCTTAATCTTCATTCTTCATTCTTCAACGATTAGTGCAGCAAGCGCATTTTCTGTTGAGGAGTTGAAAATAGAAGTTCAAGAGAATGGAGATAACAAAGTATTTGGTGAGTACTGGTTGAGTTTCGTATAGAAGTAGGACACTTTTATGTGTAAAAGAAGTGCCCGAA
>JAGXOR010000145.1 GCA_023659785.1 Methanomicrobia archaeon LH_S13 | reverse complement strand
TCCCGATGAACTCGAGAGGGAAACCGTATGATACGATGAAGCCTCAGGTAGAGGTAGTCTTATGACTATGAAAGACCGCTTAAACTAGAACCCAAGTTCTGCTTTCCTGTCGTATTTATATTTCGTGACTAAATTCCCGGACAGGAAGAATGCGAGTAGCGCGAGCACCCCGGCGCAGCCAAAGCGAGGTCCCAGCGCTAACAGAATTATCGCACCCAGTATGAGCGTTCTGATAAATGCAGGGGTGTTTATTTTATAAACCTTTCTTTAAGGTATCTTCACAATCATCGTCAAATTCAAGTCCCTTTCTACTATCTTCTCATATTTGCCTTTTATATGCGGCTTGATTTTCTCCAAATCCCATATCCCCGATATTATCTCTCCAACCAACTCGCCATCGTCAAATACCCTTACCACTTCGTCATTGTCCGATACCACTACCGCTACTGCGTCTGTTTCCTTAGATATGGAAGCTCCAGCTATGTGCCTGCTGCCAAAACCCATTGGAAGGTCTATATTCCGAGAACTTGCTTCAATATGCCTTGCCGCTGAAAGAACACATCCATCGTCGCTAACGACAAAAGCGCCGTCAAGCTTCGCAAGCTCCTTTATCGTCCCCTGCATATCTGCATTCCTTATGTCCTTTACCTCCTTTGGGTAATTGGCAAGTGGGTCTAAAATCAAGGGCTTTGATTTCTCTAACACTTTATCTTCGTCCCCGACCACAAACAGCGTGCCTCTCCTCGTTCTGTTTATACTTTGCCTTGCCAACCCCCTGGCTATTTCTATCACCGCCTCCAACACCTCAGGATTGCATTTTCTCTCCGCCTTACAAATTCTTTCTGCCATTTATATCTATTCCTCTTCCACCAAATACAATAATTATTTTCTCTCTCTAACTTTATAAAACCAAAGGGAAAAATGGTGAATACAAGAAAAACAAAAACAAAAATATATTCATATTCATATTCACCTTCGCATATAACCGGCTTCTTTGAGATAAAGGACGACAAGAATCCTTTGTATAAAGGCTCGGTGGGCTGCGGCATTGTATTAAAAGCGGGCTGTGTGACTGAAGTTTGTCTCAATAACGACCTTTCCCAAAGGGAAATAAGGATAAAAATAAATGGCGTGGAAGAAGAGGCAAAGACCACCAAATACGTTGTTGAAAGTTTAGTAGAGAAGTATGAGCACGAAACCAACGTCATAGTATCAACGGACTTTGAAGTGCCTATCGGGAGGGGATTTGGTGCAAGTGGTGCCGGTGCGCTTAGCACTGCTCTTGCGTTAAACGAACTTTTATCACTTGACATGACATTAAACGAGGTAGCGCAAATCGTTCATCTCGCAGAAGTGGAAAACAATACTGGCTTAGGAGATGTAATTGCTGAGACCTATGGCGGTGTAGTGATAAGAAAGAAGCCGGGTCCACCAGGAATAGGCATAATTGATAAGATAGCTCACAGAAGGGAGAAAATAAGCTACGTTGTGTTTGGAAAGAGGTCCACAAAAGCCGTTTTGCTGGATGATTCGATGAAGAGGGGGATAAACAAAGCAGGTAGGGAGGCGATGAAAGAGCTGATTAGGAAGCCAAATTTGGATAATTTTATGCTCGCTTCAAGGGATTTTTCGTTACGCAGCCAGGTAATAAGTGATAACTGCAGGGATGCGATAGAGGCGGTGGATGCAGAAGGAGGAGTTGCAAGCGTAGCGATGATAGGGGATACAGTTTTTGTTATTGGCAACAGTGAGGCATTGAAGGAGTTTGGAGAGGTAAAAGAAAGCAGAATATCGGATGTAGGTGTAAAATATTTTATGTTTCTTCATAAATAAGTAAATAAATAAGATGAGCAATCAAATTCTACCTTATCGGCAATTGACAAGGAAGGAGTTAGAAAAAGCAGAGATAATAGAAGAAGCACGAGAAATAATAAAAGAAGGACTTGGACCCATCTGCGACAACTGCCTTGGTAGGCAATTTGCAAAGATTGGTTCGGGAGTGTCAAATGCTAAAAGAGGGAAAATACTAAGAGAAGTTTTGATAGAGAAGGGGGAGGGGGTGGAAGAAGGCAAATGCTGGGTATGCAATGGTCTATTTGAGAATTTAGAAGAGTGGGTGTCGAGAGCATTGGAAAAACTGAAGGAATGCGAATTTGATTCTTTTCTCGTGGGCACAAAGGTCAGCGGGATGCTGTTGGAGAACGAGGAGCTGATGTGGGAGATTGCAGGAGCTTCTTACGCTGAGCCGTTAAAGGCGGAATTGAACAGAGAGATAGGGAAAAGAATAGAGCGAGAAACAGGGAAAATAGCCAATTTTGAGAGACCAAACCTTGTAGTACTACTGAATTTGTGGACGGAAAAGGTGGAATTACAGGTGAACTCGGTTTTCATTTACGGTAGATACAGAAAGTTCAAAAGAGGGCTACCACAAACAAGGTGGTTATGCCGTGAATGCAGGGGTAGAGGCTGTGAGCACTGCAATTACACCGGGAAAATGTATCCAGAATCCGTGGAGGAACTGATAAGCAGCTCGATATTGGCAGCGTTCAAAGGTGAATACACGGTGCTGCACGGATGTGGAAGAGAGGACATAGATGCACGAATGCTCGGTTCAGGTCGCCCTTTTGTGGTTGAGATAAAGGAGCCGAGACGGAGGAAAGTTGATCTGCGGATGTTAGAGGATAAAGTGAGAGAAGAGAATAAGGGTAAAGTAGAAGTGGTAGGTCTTCAATACGTGAAACGAGAAATGGTAGCAAAGATAAAAAATGCGAAAGCAGATAAGGCATACAGGGTTGGAGTGGAGATTAAACCAAAGGTGCCTGAAAAGGATTTGGAAAATGCTTTAGATACGTTAAACGGAGCAGTGATAGAACAGAGGACACCAACGAGAGTGTTGCATAGAAGGGCGGACATGGTAAGGAGGAGGAAAGTACACAGTGCAAAATTGATATCGTTTGAAGAGCCGGTTTTCTTTATGGAGATAAGATGTGATGGTGGTTTATATATAAAGGAACTCATATCAGGAGATGGAGGAAGAACGAAGCCGAATTTAAGCGAGTTGCTCGGAACTGAAGTGGAAGCAGAAGAGAAGGAACTGGATGTGGTGGATGTTTTTTTATTCGAGCACGAATTAAAAAATTTTCTTTTAGCACAGGTTTTCCTTTTGTAAAAAAGAAATTTAGCTCTTCAATAAAGTCCTCAAAGGGTAATGCGGCGAGTTTCGCTGCACGCCCTATTGATATTTCCCCTTCTCTGTACAATTCTGTGACAATAAGTATCCTGCTCTCTTTTTCTATATGATGACAAAATATGAACTTTTTGTCCATTTTTCTATTATTTGATAGTATT
>JAGXOR010000144.1 GCA_023659785.1 Methanomicrobia archaeon LH_S13 | reverse complement strand
GGGGGATGCCACTAACCGCAGAACCCCCTATGCTTTAGCTTGGGGAGTATGTCAGAACTCCCCTCAAAAAAACTTAACTTATTCCATCCACAGGTTTATAGCAAACGAGACAATATGCCATCCCTAACCTTCTACGGCGGAGTAAACGAAATCGGCGGCAACAAGATACTGTTAGAAGCAGAAGGCACAAAAATCTTCCTCGATTTCGGCATGAGCTTCAAAATCGCAAACACTTACTTCGCCGAGTTCTTGAACCCAAGAAAATGCTCTGCTTTAGCCGACTTCTTCGAATTTGGTCTTCTTCCTGATATCAAAGGCATTTACCGGGAAGATTACCTCAAACACATGGGCCGTCCAGAAGAGGAGAAAAACGTAGATGCGGTTTTCCTTACTCATGCACATGCTGACCACGCACAGTATATCCATTTTTTAAGGACTGATATTCCCATTTACTGTACGAAAGCAACAAAAATCATTCTCCAATCATTAGAAGAAACGGGAAGCAATCCGTTATCTGACTTAATTACCGCCTGCGACGCCTTTACCTTTTACACGAATAAAAAAGGTAACTTAAGCAGAGTTACAAGGAGAAATACTGATTTTGTCCACGAGCGAAATTTTCATGTGATGGAACCCGATGATAAAGTTACAATTGGCTCGTTAGAAGTCGAAATGGTTCCCGTAGATCATTCCCTACCCGGAGCATGTGGATACATTATTTATTCTGACAAAGGGAATTTAGTTTATACTGGAGATATTCGTTTTCATGGCTCCAATCAGGAGTTAAGTAAAAAATTTGTTGATAAAGCGAAAGCCGCCGAGCCAAAATGGCTATTATCCGAAGGGACACGAATTGATAGCACACAAAAAGACAGCGAAGAAGGAGTAAAGAAAGAAATCACGCAGTTGATTGCCTCCAGGGCAAAAGGATTGGTCTTTGTTGAACATCCAATTAGAGATATAGATAGAGTGAATACTATTTTTGAAGCTGCTGAAACAAATAAGCGAGAATTTGTTGTTACGCTAAAACTTGCACACCTTATCAAAGCGTTGGGGGATTTAAGTCCTTTCTCGCTTAATGACGTGAAGATTTTAGTTCCTAAGAAGAGTTGGGGTTTAATTTGCAAGGACGGAATTGATCGTAAATTAGTCGAGCAGGATTATGCAACTTGGGAAAGAGAATTTATCAATAGGGAAAATTCAATAACCTGCGAAGCGTTGCATAAAAATCCAGAGAAATATGTGGTCTCCATGAGCTTCTGGGAAATAAATCAACTTACAGATATCCAACCAAAAGAGGCTACCTGGATAAAATCTTCCTGTGAACCTTTCTGCGAGGAGATGGAATTGGATGAAGAGAGAAAAAGGAACTGGTTAGAACATTTTGGAATCGAAGAATATTTTGCCCATGCTTCTGGACATGCTTCTGGAACTGAAATAAAGGCAATTATTGAAGAAATAAATCCCGAAAGCCTATATCTAATTCATACCGAACACCCGGAGATGTTTAAGGATTTTTTTAAAAATATGAATGTGGAGATGATTGAGCTGGGGAGGAACTATATATTATAAAGAGATAGTTGTAGATTCAACTATAAATTAATTGTGGTCTTCTGTTTTTCTATGAGGTTCTAGCTTGTTATAATGAACATTTTCGTTTTTTGCTTGCAAAAAAAACTTTTCAAGCCCAAGCTTTATTGAACACTGCCGTGCCTCATTTGGATACCTGTCTTTTTTCTCCTGTTCATATAAATTTTGCAGAAATCTGATGACGATTTCTCTAAATTAAACTTGTTTCACTCCGGTCTCAAAGAATTCCAATATGTCCGGATGGTCGGCGTTCAATATGCCCATGTTCGCACCTCTTCGTTTGCCTCCTTGCTTGATTACATCCGTGGCTACGTCGAAAACACGCATAAAAGAGACGGGACCTGAAGCGATTACTCCTGTTAATCTGACCTCATCCTCCTTTGGTCTCAACCGTGAGAATGAAAATCCGGTTCCACCACCGCTGTTATGAGATACAAGATGAATGACAGATCCACATTATCTAACCTCTTTTTCTTAAAAACAGTTTTATCAAAAATACTTCGCATGAGATATACATTTCTTTAATCAAACATTCTTTGTGAAAGAAAGTTTGTTAGGCGAACATCACACCCATCTCCTTAACATTCAGATGTGACCTCTGCTCGTCCCCCATTATCTTTTTTATTGCTTGCTCAAACTCTTCCATTTCTATTGCTTTCTTATTCTTTTTTACTGCGAACATACCCGCTTCAGTGGCTATCGCCTTTATATCCGCACCCGAGGCATTCTCAGTGTGTGCCGCCAAATTATCTAAATCTACGCTCTTTCCCAATTTCATCTTCGATGTGTATATCACGAATATTTCCTTCCTCGCTTCTCTATCAGGTATCGGAATTTCAATGATGCGATCAAATCTCCCGGGACGGAGCAAAGCAGGGTCGAGAATATCAGGGCGGTTTGTCACTCCTATTATCCTCACATCTCCTCTCGGATTGAAGCCATCTATCTCTGCTAAAAGCTGCATCATCGTTCGCTGCACTTCACGCTCCCCAGTGGTGCCATCCTCTACTCTTCGTGCCGCTACCGCATCTAACTCGTCAATAAACAGGATAGAAGGGGCTTTTTCCTTCGCCAGTGCAAATAGCTCTCTCACCATCCTCGCACCTTCTCCTATGTATTTCTGCACTAATTCAGAGCCAACGACGCGTATGAAAGTAGCAGATGTCCGGTTTGCGACAGCCTTTGCAAGCAGTGTTTTCCCGGTCCCAGGCAAACCTATCAAAAGGACCGCCCTGGGAGGTTCCACACCCACGCGTTCAAAGCTCTCCGGGGCTGTTAGTGGCAACTCCACTACTTCCTTTATTTCTTCTATCTGCTCATTTAAACCGCCTATCATATCGTAATCCACATCCGGCGATTCTATTACTTCCATACCATGCACAGAAGGGTCTTTTGCAGAGGGAAGCACACTGACCACAGCCAGCGATTGTTGATTCAGTCCAACCTGTGTGCCAGGAACAGCTTTTTTTGGGTCTATAAACTGGGCGTAAGTAACAACAAATCGGGGTCCTGTACTGCTCCTTACCACCACCCTTTTATCGTCTATTACATCCTCAATGGTTCCTATTACCAAGGGAGGCGAACGCAACTTTTCTATTTCAGTCCTCAAATTCTTTATCTCACGCTCATATCGAATTCTCATCCCCTCGTAATATCTCCCTTCTCGCTCTATCTTCTCCAGTCTCTCTTTCAACAGATAGTTTGCCTCCTCCAACTGCCGCATTTTATCTTGCAGGTATCTGGAATAATCATCACCATACGATACACCGCCGCCGCTGCTGAAGCAGGTAATAGAAGTTGCGCATGCACACGAGCCGGGGAGAAAGGTA
>JAGXOR010000143.1 GCA_023659785.1 Methanomicrobia archaeon LH_S13 | reverse complement strand
CCGATGAACTCGAGAGGGAAACCGTATGATACGATGAAGCCTCAGGTGGAGGTGGCCTTATGACTATGAAAGACCGCTTAAACTAGAACCCCAGCAGTGCGCATCAACGGAAATAACCGCTGTGGATAATGCCAGCAAAACCAATACTGCAATCACCACTGCTTTTAATGGCAATTTTCCACTTTCCATTTTCCACTTTGCATTCCTCATTTTTCCGTTTCCTTCTCCTTCAAGACATAATACACAATCACGAGCGAGAACGGCAGTAAAAACATCTCCGGACAGTAAGGTGGTGCATAACTTGCTAAGAACCCTTCTAAGCTATTAAACCAAGTCTCTTCTCCCGGTATAGAACCTGCTATCCGCGACCATATCGCCATTCCTGCCACGATCCATATCATTATGCTTGCCATCACCGCCTTCGCCAATTGATGTATCTCTGCGAAGTTCTTCACGCTGCTCAGGTAAAAGAAGCCCACAGAGAGGATGATTATTGCCCTCCACGGCAGGAACATGGGGTCTGCACCCCCAGAGGAATCTAAAATACCCCATGTAAATCCCTCACTCGCACTCGCAATCAGTTCCGCAGCTCCAAACGCTAATGCTACTGCACCTAAAATCGCGAAATATATCTGCCCTAATTTCTCTTCTCCTTCGTTCATTTGTTTATGCCACCCCCAGCATGATCCCTACTACATGTATCAAGCCGCCATAGACCAATACCATCACCACAAGCGAGGCGATGCTGCCTATGAACTCTTTCCATTTCTCTTCCTTTATCATCAGTGCAAATGTCGCTAAGCATGGGAAGTAGATGCAAAGTAGAACCACGGATGTGAACACCTGAAAAGTAGTCATTATCCCTTGTTCCATAAGACCGCCGAGCATTCCCACTGCCAGGTCCTTCCTCAGAAATCCCGCTATCAACGGTGATACGGTCTCTCCCGGCACTCCAAACCAGCTCATTAAAAATGGACCCAATACTGTGGCTAACCAATCCATCGCTCCAACTTGTGGTAGATACATAATGCCAACGATAACACACCCTAACAGAACGAAAGGAACCGCGACGAGCAGAAACTTCGATGTCCTTATCCATAGCTTACTTACGATATTTTTCATCACCGGCATCCGATACGGCGGCACGTCCATTATGATTTCCGGCGACTTCCCGGGCACGATTTTGTTCAGGATGAACCCGAAGCCCAGATAACCGATAGCTAAAGTCAGGAATATCCAGCCCATCATCTCCGGAACCAAATCTTGCATAATCCCTATCTGCGCACCGCAAGGGACAAACACAGACAACAGCGTAATCATCAGGAATCTCTGTTTCCTCGTTTCCAGTGTTCTCGTTGCCGTCACACCCGGGATATTGCAGCCCAATGCAAGGAACGTAGGCACAATCGCATAGCCGTGCAGACCTATTTTGTGCAGCACGGTATCAACGAGAACAGCTAATCTCGGCAAATACCCTATATCTTCCAATAGTGCAAACATCAGATAAAATGCCAGTATTGCCCACAGCACTACGCCAAAAACAACGAACAAACCGCTAGTGAGCACACCAAAAGCCTCAAAGCAATTGTCTGAAGCTACAAGCACTCCATTTTCTATATGTCCTGCATCTACCATGAGTGCATAGAACGGGTTTCCTAACCCACCGGGAAAAACTGACTGCAGCCACGGCAGCCAGTGCTCATCGAAGAGCTTGACCATGAAGCCATCAGTAAACAGAGTGCCTGCGAAATCGCAGAAAAAAGACCAAAAACCGTATATAACCGCAATTGCTACCGGTAGTCCCGTCAACGGCTTAACGGTGAGTTCCGCAATTGCATCCTTCAATGTATGTTTATAGGCGCCAAACTCCACCGTTTGCTTCGATATTCTATCTATTAAATCCCATCGCTCATCCACTGACAGCGGCACTTTCACCACCTCCTGCGTTTTTAATAATCTTTTCTATTTTCACAGGTGCCGTTTCTTTTATCTTAGAAACGAGTTCTTTGAATCCCTCGCCACTTATCGCCGTCGTTGCCACTACCGGCACGCCAAGAATCCGCTCCAATTTCTCCACATCTATTCCTATATTCTTGTCCTTTGTAACGTCCCACATATTCAACGCTACTACAACCGGATAACCGCGTTCAATAATTTCCAAAGCCAAATAAAGACCTCGCTCTACCTTCGACGCATCGAGCACGCACACGACCACCGAATCCCGGTTCTCTTCAAGCATTTTCACCGCTACTTCTTCTGCTTGGTCCTTCCATTCCAAAGAAAATGCCCCTGGTACGTCTATTAATTCGACATCTTCTCCTTCCAAACGCATCCAGCCTTTCGTGAAATCCACTGTCGTTCCCGGATAATTTGATTCAAACACCTTTGTTCCCGTCAACCGGTTGAAGAAAACGCTTTTCCCCACATTTGGATGTCCCATCAATAAGATTTTCATTTCTCTTTTTCTACCTCCTTTTTCTATCCTTATCCACCTCTACCACTATTTTTTCCGCAACACCTAACCCCAAAGACGTGAGCGATTTATCAACTTCTACCACCACAGGTCCTTTTATGGGCTGCTTCGTCGCCATTCTTATCTCTTTACCTTCTCTGATGCCCATACCCGCCACTTGCTTCCTTAAATTCTCCTTTATCTCTCTCACCGTTCCTTCTTCATCAAATTCCATCTCACTCAACTTCTTCTCCATTTTATCCCTTTCACATCCTCCTCACTACGATCTTTTGCGCCATCCCACGACCTATGGAGACCGTATTTCTATCTACCTCTACGGTAACAGGTCCATAGCATGAAATCACACGAACTACACTGCCTTCAAATAAACCCCTCAAGAACAACTTCTGGCGAATGCCACGACCACCTTCAATTACCATGACTCTGCCCTGCTCACTGGGTCTCAAATGGCTTAGCGTTAGCATCTTGCCCTCTCCCAGTTCATGGAATTTTGCTTCCCTTCTATCGTGATTTCGCTTAGAGTCTTCTCTTCCATCTGTTTTTATTTTTGTACTTATTCTACCCAGACCTTTTCTGCGAGCCCGTGCCCGATAGTCACCAACTGCTCACCGATTTTCGCAAGCACGTAGGCCCCCCTTTTTGGAACGGGTGCAGGTATCTCCTTCCTGACCATTGTTATCTCTTTACCTTCCACCACGCCGAGTTGTTCAAATTTTTCCTTAAGAGAGGTTCCACCGATTATCTTGCTTATCTTCGCGTGCTCGCCTTCCGCAAGATAATTTATTCCCTATCTCTATATAAGAGTTAGGAATATAAAAAACCCGCCCTAAAAAGATTCGGTTTTGCTTTAAAAACCTAATAAAGTTAGGATTAAAACAAAAAGCCGATACTCTCTGCTTCATTAACTTGACTTTGTCAGATTAACATTGATTTTATAAAAGTATTACTAAAGGTA
>JAGXOR010000142.1 GCA_023659785.1 Methanomicrobia archaeon LH_S13 | reverse complement strand
AAATTATGCGGACTTATTTTCATTTTTCAGTTTTTACTTACTACTTACCTTCCAACGTATATCCCATCTCACGTAACGTTTTCTTTACCAGTTCTTTTTGATTACCTTGTAATTCAACACAGCTCGCTTTTACCGTGCCACCACATGCACATCTCGACTTCAATTCTTTCGAAAGCTCCTTCAAATCCACTTCCTTCTCATCTATCCCTTTTATCACCGTGGTGATTTTCCCAAACCTTCTTTTCACCGTTGACACGTTTACCACTTGCTGCTCCTTTGCTATCTCTTTGCAAATGCATAAGTCTTTTGGCAATCCACATTTAGGGCAAACTTCCTTGCTCATTTCTCCTCTTCCTTTCTCACTTCTCCTTTAACCGTTTTTATCCTCGCTATTGTCCTTCTTATCTCTCCCACCCTGCCAGGATTATCTGGAGCTCCACCAGTAGCTATTATCCCCTGCTCATGCATCAAATCAGTCATCAAACTCTCTAATTCCCCGTTCCTCTCTTTTTCACTCATCTTTCTTATCTCATCAATTCTGAATATGCTCATCCTTCCTCTTCCTTTATATCTTTATTTACTGTTACCATACGAAAAGTATCGGGTACTTTGGCATCGGGCTTTACTATCCACACCCGCACACCTATAACTCCTAATTTTACCTGCGCTATTGCATATCCATGGTCTACTACTTCTTCCACTACTGCACCACAATGCTTTATGTATCCCTCTACCATCTTCTCCATTCGACCACGTGGTCCTTTGAGCTTCCCTGACATGGTAATCTCACAACCTAACGCCCCCCTTTCCATTATTCTTTGCAGCGTCGACCTGCCAGCCCTTCTAAAATGCCATCCTCGTTCTATAAGCTTTGAGAGCCTGGTAGCCATCAACGATGCACACAGATCGGGCATATCTATGGGTTGCACATCTATTTGCGGGTTCTCCATCTCTTGTCTCTTGTTTACTTCATCTGTTAACCTTTTTATCCTCTGTCCATTCTTCCCTATTATCATCCCTGGCTTCTCAACATTCACCGTTATCTGCGTGCCCATTGGCGTCCTTTTTATCTCCATCCCCCCATAGCCCGCTCTTTCTATCTCTTTCTTGAAATATTCGCTTACTCTTACTTTCTTTATCCCTTCCTTCACGAAGATCTTCTCTATCATTGACTTTCTTTTCCTAACTCCCCTCTTCTCTTAACACCATTTCAATAGTAACTGTGTCCGTATTCTTGGGTGTAGCGCGACTAAAAGCACGTGGCATTGACCCCTTTATCGTTCGTCCTTTCTTCGTAGCTATGTGCCATATCCTCATTGCGTCAGGATCAAGCCCTTTGTATTTGGCATTGCCTCTCGTATCTCGTATCAGCTTTAATATCTCAGCACATGTCTTTACCGGATATCTCCCGGCATACCACTTCTTCAGTCCCCTACGATGTGCAACTTTATTTTTATGTCGCTTGAAAGGAATTGCGACACGCTTTTCCAACACAGCCTCAAGATATACCTCCGCATCCTCCACTTTCTTCCCCTTTATCGCTCTGCACACCTCGAATGCATGCTTAGGCGATATGTGAAGTTCATAAACCATTGCTTTTGCAGTCGTTTCTGTATCGACTTCGGTTTCAGTTCCTGTTGCAGTATCCATGCAAAATTTTACCCTACCCATCTTTTGTTCTGTTCTCTTTACTTCAGTGGCACATATTTTGAAGACCTCGTAGCTCCTACACCTGCGGCTCCATGCAATCCTCTTTTTCGCGTCAATGCAAACTCGCCCAGATAATGCCCTATCATCTCCGGCTTTATCTCCACATATTCGAAACTTTTTCCATTGTGTATCCTTATCTTCTTCCCTACCATGCCCGGCAGCACGATGGCATCTCTTAGGTGTGTTTTAACGCTTTCCTTATCAGACTTAAGTTCCTCCAGCAGATTCTCCTCGTTTCCTCTCAATTCCCTTTTCAATTTCCTTCGCTGCCTTGCACCTATCAATTCAGCTAAATCTTCGAGCTTCATTTTCTTTAGCTTCGCCAACGTGTATCCACGATATGTGAACTCCTCTTCCTTTTTTTTAAGGGCAGTCTTAGCTTTAGTTTTAGTTTTCTTCTTTGCCATTTTTGCATTTCACCTCTTATATCCCGTTCTTTTTGCGGCTATGTTTCCTACCTTTCTCCCTGGCGGTGCACCTCTTGCGGGCGTCTTAGACTTGCCAACGTGTTGATGACCACCTCCGCCGAACGGATGATCAACGGGATTCATTGCCACACCTCTTACCGTGGGGTATTTTGCTGCACGTGCCTTCATCTTATGATATTTCTTCCCTGCTTTTACAAATGGTTTTTCAGTCCGACCACCCCCGGCAACAACACCTATCGTGGTAAAACAATCCGAAGATAGCCGTTTCTTCTTACCACTCGGCATCTTCACAACCGTTTTCCCTGTTTCTTGCTCATGCGCTAACAACGTAGCACAATTCCCCGATGCCCTTGCAAACTTACCGCCGTCGTTTGGTCTTGCTTCTAAGTTACAAATCGTGATTCCTTCCGGAATACAGCGAAGAGGCAAAGTATTTCCTGTTTTTATCGCCGCTGAGTCTCCATAAGCCATCACATCTCCTTCGCCAACTCCCTCCGGGACGATTGCAATTTTCTCTTCTATTTGTTTCCCTTTTTCTATTCTTATACGAGCAATAGGCGCACTCCTTGCAGGGTCATGCACTATTCCCTTGATTACTCCTGATACAGTCTCGAGCTTATTCACCCTCACGTGTTCGGGATTTCCTTTGTATTTGTGCGACGGAGCCGTAAACGTTGGCGTACCTCTTCCCCTCCGCTGTGCTATTATTCTCTTTCCCATTTTTTATTTATCCGATCTATAATACTCCAAGTGACGTACCTATTTCTTTTGCCTTGCCTTCTTCTCCCAATTCTATTATTGCTTTTTTCTCACCTTTAAATGTTAGCATTGTCCTCACGCTTTTCACCGGTGTTTCAAACACTCTTTCCACCTCGCTCTTTATCTCTCTCTTACTTGCTCTCAGATCAACAATAAATTGGACTTTGTTTTCTGAATCTATCATCAGGTTTGCCTTTTCAGTTGGCACGATATGCTTTAGTGTTATCTCCATTTCTACTCGACCTCAAAAAGCAAAGAATTTTTCTTTGGTAAAGCTTTCTTTTCTAAAGAAGGGTTTTTAGAGAAAAAGTTGAGAGAAGATTCTGTCCAGATTGTTAACCTGCCTGGATGCGTTCCCGGTGCGAGCAATTCTGCATTCAGCTCCCCCACATAAGCTACGTCAACACCCGGCAAATTCTTCGCTCCCACCATTGTTTTTTTATCCTCTAATGTTTCTTCTTCACCAGAAATAACAATCAAAACGCTTTTTTTAGACTTGTATTTCCTGCCTCTCTTTTTTCCTCTTCCCGCCCTTATCTTCCGGTCCTTCGCGCGGAGCACGTCATCCCACACATCTATGGACTTTAAAATTTCCTCCACCTCTGCGGTC
>JAGXOR010000141.1 GCA_023659785.1 Methanomicrobia archaeon LH_S13 | reverse complement strand
ATAGTTTGAAATTGGGGGAGATGAATAAATGAAAAGGCAAAAGTTCGTATATAATCCCAAAATGGAACAAAAAACGAATTTCGTATATAAGGAGTTAAGTGAAATTGCTCGCCCGTATAAAAAGATTTTTAAACTTAAAATGTAATTCATATATTATGAGAAAGGAAGCGACTAAAATGAAATGGGAAAATACATTAATGGCGTATGAAGAAGATATAAAAAGCAGAGGTTTCTGGGACTGGGTAAAGGCGCATACATCAACATCATTTATGAAACCTTTACATAGATATGAAGGGTTTTTAGAATTGAATGAAGGAAAGATAACTTTTACTGGGAAAGATGTGATGTAAAGAAGGATAAAGATTTTAACTTAGAGATGGCAACTGGAGATATTACAGATATTCATTTTGGATTTGATGATGTATTTACAGGATGGGGAGATAGAGCTGCCCCATGGAATAAACCTCTGAAAGTAAGGTACAAATCCAAAGAAGGAGAGAAAACAATTTATCTTTTTACGAACTTTCATCATAAGTATGGGATGAGGGCTTCAGATAACAAAGAGGTTCATGAAAAATTAGAAACTATGTTAGGGTGATGATATGGTGGGCTCGCAACTCTTCGCCAACTTCGTTGGCTCGGTGCTATCGCACTCACTTAACAAAGCGTATCTGGCTTCGCCCAAATTCCCCTTTGGGAAACTTCAGATACACTCAAAACGTTAAGCGAAACGGTGGCTTTAAGTAAAGTAGATCAAAATAGGTAAAGTAATATGAAAACAACTCACAAGATAATCATTGGTGATTCGAGATGTATGAAAGAGGTCCCGAATGAAACAGTCCATCTTATCATTACCTCTCCACCCTATTGGCAACTGAAGGATTATGGTAACGGTAAGCAGATTGGGTTCAATGATACTTATGAAGAATACATAAACAACCTTAATATAGTGTGGAATGAATGCCACAGAATTTTACATAAAGGTTGTCGTTTGTGTATTAACATCGGCGATCAGTTCGCACGTTCTGTATATTATGGTAGGTATAAAGTCATTCCTATAAGGACAGAAATAATTAAATTCTGTGAAAATGCTGGTTTTGATTACATGGGTGCTATCATCTGGCAGAAAGTCACTACTTGCCATACGACTGGCGGGGCAACTGTGATGGGATCCTTTCCATATCCTAGAAGTGGGATTCTTAAATTAGATTATGAATTTATTCTAATTTTCAGAAAATACGGGAATTCTCCAAAAGTGAGCAAAGAAATCAAAGAGCAATCAAAACTAACACAAGAGGAATGGAATCAGTATTTTACAGGCCACTGGAACTTCCCAGGTGAAAAACAGGATACGCATCTCGCAATGTTTCCAGAAGAATTGCCAAGACGGTTAATCAAAATGTTCAGTTTTGTTGGTGATACTGTGCTTGACCCATTTCTTGGAAGTGGAACGACAACGCTTGCAGCTAAAAATTTGAATAGAAATTCGATTGGATATGAAATAAACGATGATTTTTTACCAATCATAAAAGAAAAACTCGGAATAAAGCAAAGCACTATTTTCCAAGATGTAACTTTTGAAATAATCAAACAGGAGGGGGCAAAACTAAATTTTAAGGAGGAGATAAAAAAATTGCCTTACATTTTTAAAGACCCAATAAAGTTCGATAAGAAGGTTGATCCAAGGAAATTGAGATTTGGCTCAAAAATAGACAATTCTCATTCTGAGAGAGAATCATACCATACTGTGAGAGAGATAGTCAATCCTGAGATGCTGATCTTGAATAATGGTTTAAAAATTAGGCTGTTGGGAGTGAAAGAGAGACCAGAAAAAAATGGAGAGGCGGTTCAATTCTTGGCGGAAAAAACCAAAGGACAAAAAGTATTTCTGCGATTTGATAATAGCATCAAATATGATGAGAAAAATAATTTGCTTTGTTATCTATATTTGTGGAATAAAACCTTCTTAAATGCACATTTGATTAAAAATGGTTTAGCAGATGTAGATACTACACTTGATTATAAATACAAATCTAAATTTATTCATTTAAAAGCTGGTAAGGTAGGATGATATGAAAGTAAGAATCAGCATTAAAGAAATCAGAAAATATCTGGACATAGAAACACCTGAATTTCCCAAGTATGTAGCACCACTCATCAATTTGGCAAATCAATATGCCCAAGGAACACGACCAAGAGTGGTTGGCCAGATGAGTGAACTTATTCAGGAGTTTGAGGGGAGAACACTACCTGAGTGGGAAGAGTGGTATTTGAAGAAAAAGCCTGATGCAATAAAAAATGCTACGGAGAAAATACTGCAAAAATTGAAAGAACTCAAGAACTCTTTGAATAAAATTGACCAAGCGACCGTGGAACAATGGGTTAGAGATTTGGTTATAGTAAAAACTTTCGCCAGGCTAAGATTCCAGGAGGCAATTCTTAAGAAGGGTGCAGAACTTAAAGGAACGAATTATCGTTTATCTGAGCCGGATGAAGAATCAAAAGGAATTGATGGCTATATCGGGGAGATTCCTGTGTCTATAAAACCGTACACCTATGAAGTGAAGGCATCATTGCCAGAGCACATAGATACCAAAATCATCCATTATAGAAAGATTGACGATGGGATTGAAATGGATTATGGAGAAATATTGTAATAATCAGCCACCGCATCGCCTAACACAGCATAAAAGGTTCGACGGCACTCACCCAAATTTTTGCTTCGCAAAAACTTCTTTTATGCTGGAAACGTTATATGAAATAAGGCTTGGGTTTTCGCAGACAGCAAGTTTATATAACAGAATCATATATAAATAAAAGGAGGTAATAACTATGGCAAAATTAGTAAACGAAAATAAATTGGGCATTGTTAAAGGAAGCCCAATAGAGGATGCTGTGGAGGCGAACTTCAAAGGCGAGACAACTGAGGTTGGTCTTTATCTTGCAATGGCTCAGCAAGCGCAAAGAGAAGGTTATCCTGAGATAGCAGAAGTGCTCAAGTCCATTGCGTGGGACGAGGCTTGGCATGCTGCTCGCTTTGCAGAACTCGGAGGAAAGATATCAGAGAGCACCAAGGAGAATATAGAAAAGATGCTCAACGGTGAGATAGGTGCTAACAAAGGAAAGCGAGAGGCAGCTGTTAAGGCAAAGGAAGCTGGTGTGGATGAGGCCCATGATTTCTTTGATGAATCCTCAAGGGACGAAGCTCGCCACGCAAGAGCTTTAGAAGGATTGCTGAAGAGGTATTTTGGGGAATAACAAAAACACAGTGCAACGTTGCCTAACACAGCATAAAAGGTTCGACCTTCGGTCTCACCCAAATTTTTGCTTCGCAAAAACTTCTTTTATGCTGGACGTTATATGAAATTGCCCGCATCCTAAAAGGTGTTTGGTGGCCAAGAAAAGATATATGTATAATTTACCCATTTAGGTTTGGAGGTAAAAATATGCGGAACAACGAACTCAACATAAAAACGTTAGAAGGCTGGCTTTGGGACGCCGCTTGTGAAATTAGAGGACCAATTGATGCACCTAAGTATAAGAATTATATTTTGCCACTCATCTTCTTAAAAAGA
>JAGXOR010000140.1 GCA_023659785.1 Methanomicrobia archaeon LH_S13 | reverse complement strand
TAAAGAGATTTAGAAAGAAATTTTACAGTCAAAAATGTCCTTGGTTTATGTCAAGGTCAATGTTTCTCCAAGTAGTGATTCATCTACATCTACGCTTCCTATCGCGAGTAATTCCGCTTTTAGGTTTGCGTTCAGTTTGGGCATTTGTTTCCTTTAGGCACCAACCACTCCACCTTCTGAAAAAAAAAGGGGGAATCATTGTGGTAGTTTAATGGCTTATTATTATTTTATAATATTTTTGACATTTTACTCTATGCTACATACCTGAAATCCACTTATCCACGAACGAACCCCCGTTGAAATTAAAATATTAGTCAACACGAAACAGGTACATAAAAGAACGATTCCATCCAGACCATACACTAAATAAACTGGTAAGGTTGCCACAGGAGATAGTCCGTATCCCAAAAAATGGAAGCTATTATATATGGAAGAAGCCGCTCCTCTTGATTCTGGCATGCACTCAACGATTATCGTGTTACGTGAGGTAAAGACTGTTATACTCCCAATACCCATGATTGAGAGCGGAATGAAAAAGGCCCTATAGGTATTCACCTGCATAAATATCAAAAACGCATCGAGCATGATAATCAATCCTGTAAGCAACGTCGTCCTCTTTCTACTGATAAAATCGGTAAGATAACTTGCAATCGGCGCTGTCGCAATACCAGCGAATCCAAATGTGGATAACAAAATACCTATCTTATCCTCGCTCACAGACATCTGAAGCATCGAAATAAAAGAGGTAAACAGAGCCAAGCAGTCCAGAGAAGATGAATAACATCAGGAATACAAGTTGCCAATCGATTAGTGCAAAAAATCCACCAACTAAGGGACCTATTGCTATTCCAGCGGTTGTTGATGCACCATATCCTCCCATTATCCTCCCCACGTTCTTTGTATGAAAAGACATCACCGATGATCGCCATGATGGTAGGAGCTATAAATGCACTTCCAAGCCCTTGTAATGCCCTTGCACCCAGAAATAACCCGGTATTATTCGAAGATGCACAGAAGGGCGATGCAAGTGAAAATGTAAATAATCCAAAAAGAATGATGCGCTTCCTCCTGTAAATATCTGAAAACGCACCAGAAAAGAGCTGAAAGAATGCAAATGGAATCATGTAAATCGTAATAGATGTTGCTATAAACGAAATATCTGCATTGAAAAATTCTTTAAGCGGTATAATCAACGCAAGTACAGTATTTCCCCCAAAAGGTCCAAGAAATACTGACGGATATAATAAATAATAAAAAGAGAAGATGCTTTTTTGATGCTCCATTCTTTTTCATAAGTAGAATTATCGTGCTTGTATAGCGCTTGTAAAATCCAAAACCCCACTGCATGCACACTAATACTACCAAACAAATCCCAATAACCACAACCACAAGAACATACAGATTTTCACGAGATTTTCCCCTTGCATTTTTATCTCTTCTGTATTAATCTTGTGAAATCTCGTGTTTTCTTTTTTTGGATTTTTCATTTTTTACCCTCAATCCGCTCAAACAAGAGGTCAACAATTCTTTTGGTAACGTCAATACCGCAAGCGAGTTTTATGCCTTTTCCTGAAGGTGTTGCGTTAACTTCGAGCAAAAACAATCCTTCCTTACCTTCTATCAAGTCAACGCCAGCGAAATCAGCACCTACTGCTTTTGCAGCACTTATTGCAAGTTCCTGCATTTCTTCCGTTAACTCACACTTAAGTGGCGTTCCACCCCGACTCAAGTTGCCGATAAATGAACCACTGCGTGGAAGTCTGTAAATCGCACCTAATGCCTCTTCATCAACTACAAAAACCCTTATGTCGCGTCCGGGGTTAGGCACGAACTCTTGTAAATAAAGCACGCCTCTTTCTTTCAGTAGCGCAGCGATTTTTGTTGCTAATTCGGATTCTGGCTGAGTATTTTCAAGTTTGATTATTCCCTCCCCCTGACTTCCAAAAATTGGTTTTACTACTGCGCTTCCAAATTTTTTGATTGTTTTCAGTGCGACTTCTAATTCAAAAGTAACTATGGTGCGTGGAATAGGAAGGTGAGCGAGTTTGAAAAGGTAAAATAAAAAGAACTTGTTTGATGCGTTCTGGATTGCCGTAGTCGAGTTTAAAACGGGAATATTTGAGTTTTCAAATTGACGAAGCAGGTCGAATTTAAAAGAAATGGTTTCAAGTGAGAAGCTGATTCCAACGTCTCTGACAATGATGGCATTGAGTTCCAGGTCTTTTAAATCTGCATTGAAAATGAAAAAATCAGAAGTGGAGATGGAAGCGCTTAAAGTTGAGAGGTTAATTGGTAAGGCTTTCACTCCTCTTTTGCGAATGTTTTTCAAGAATGCGCTTGCAGTCCAGTCTTCAGGGTCGGTTAGAACTACGCCTATTTTTGCTCCTTTCACATTTTGGTTTTGATCGTGCATTTTGCATTTTGTTTTGATTACAGTAATCGTGAAAACATCCTGTTTTTCAAGTCCTTTCCATTCCTCTTCACTCAATTGTGCAGAAAAGATTTTATCCTCTACTTCCATCCATCTTATCTCTTTCTTTAACTCTTCTGCATCTGAAAATATAATTGGTTTTGGTTTTCCTCCCTTCTTTTCTCGATATATCCTCTTGCAAATTGTTCTTAAAGCCCCAATAAAACTGTTTCCCTCAGGCTCTTCAAGACATATCACTATTGGTTCCCCAGATTCAAGTTTTCCTGAGCTACCCTCCGAAAATAACAAATCCAAGAAGTCCGATTTTTCCTCTGTTTCTACTTCACCAGCCGGGCTTTCGTATCCCCCTGCTATCAGCAGTTCTCTAGTCTCTAATTCTTCCCTCGCTTTATCTTTTTCTAATGGTCTCTCCCTTCCTTGTAAAAGAATACAGTTTGAGAGGAGAATCTCCTCAAACCTGACCTTAGGGATTACGATTTTTGTTGCGTCGGGTTTTAAAATCTTTATTGGAGCAATCACAGACGGATAATTTATTGTGATATCTTCAGTCAATTCAGAAATTCTTAATGAAGGTGAATATTCTTCTCCTTTAATAAGCACAGGTTTAAGCTTACTTCCATGCTCTATTCTGGGATATTCTTTAAGCGATGAAACTTTAAGCTCAATACTTCTGTTTCTTCCATAACAGTGGAGATATTTAGCGAGAATCCACTTCCTTCCCCTTTCTTTACCATTGTTCTCAAGATTTTTTCGCAATCCGTGCCATACATGGGCTCTGAAATTGCCATCTGTATTCTCTGCTCCCACAACTCGCCTTAAAATCAATCGAATATACGATGTGGGCATTTCATGCCCTCATTCTTTTTGCATTGCTCATCCATCCATTCTTCATTAACCGCAACAACCGATGATGAGTTCTCTAAATTGTTGATGGTACTCATCTTCGCTCCTCTCATCCGAATTCTTAGCCTTTCCATGCCTCTCGCTCACTTCAGCTACATCTCATGGTTTGCAATAATAAGCATCCCGGTTTACATTGCGATATTTACATGCATGTATATTCAGCACCTCAGGATAAAGGATATTGCACTTACTCTTCCGAGGTTAAAGCACCTGCCTATTGAACTCGCCTTTTCAACAGTTCCAGTTTTCATGCTCTTATGTGGTTTTAAGTGTATGCAAA
>JAGXOR010000013.1 GCA_023659785.1 Methanomicrobia archaeon LH_S13 | reverse complement strand
AGCGCAATTCATCCTCAGGCTAAAGCGCTGAGGCTTTCTTGCTTATCTTCTGTAAGCGTCCCGCTTCAATAGCATAAATCCGGAATTGTGCCCCATCAGTTTTGTAGTCGCTTATGAGGGCAATGGATTTGATAATGTCCTTAGCTCGTTCTGGTAGCCCTAAGTCTATTTCTTTGTCAAGGATAATCTCTTTCGTTTGATAATTCAAGCTGTTCAGGAACGCCATTAGCGAATGCCTGTCCGTGACCCCGGCAATGTTCTCCATTGTTCTAACAATTAATGTGTTAGGCATATTTAAGCTTTGCCTTTAATTTTCACATACTATCCGCAATATCTCCTCGCCATAATCCTCAATCTTCCTCCTGCCAATGCCCTTAATCTCTGCCAACTCATCCTCGGTCTTCGGTAACCGATTCGTGATGCCGATTAACGTACTATCGTGAAAGACGCAATAAGCAGGAATGTTCCGTTCAGCAGCAATATCCCGTCGCCACTTCTTCAGTTCGTCAAACACCTCCGGATTTTTCGGTTCGCTGACCTCCTGCATATTTTTTACCGGCAACTGCAATTCTATGGCTGACCGCTCTTCCAGCGTGTTCGCCGCCCGTTCGGTAAGATACAACAACGGTCTGGGATAGTTCGAGCTATTATCGTACCGTTTTACTAAAAATCCTTTTGCTATCAACTGGTCAATAATGCCGACCACTTCACGAGCGGTATATCTTTTTAAGATACCGTAATACCGCGATTCCTGAAGATTCTGGTTTATTATCCGTTTTGATTTCGACCCGATCAATATATTCGCAAGTGATGTCCGGCCGACACGAAAAGCGAGATTGTTTACCAGTTCGAGCACCGCAACCGCAATTTGGGTACTTTCTGCGGATGCTTCTTTTCCTATTCCTTCAGTATCCTCAATTACCGTCTCATCTACGAATTCTTCTGGTTTTGTTTTCGCTTCAATATCAATATCAATATCCGTATCAGCATCCAAAAAGCACAATGACGGATTGCAAATGCCACACGCATTGCAGTTTCCGCTATACGATTCACCGAAATAATCCAGAATGAACTTCCGCTTGCATTCCCTGCCCTCTACATATTCCACCACCTTGTCTATCTTCCTCATACCGCTATCTTCCACGCGGGAAAAGATTTCGAGTAGCTCAGTCGTGTCCACATCTTTTATACCGCGGTTGACGCTTACCTGCGTGTAAAAATGCGCCTTTATCACACCCATCCGTTCGAGATGATGCAGAATTAACCTGATGGGTACTTCGTCAAGTTTCAGGTTGTTTGCCATTCGCTTCACATTCACGTACATTAATTTCCCCGATGCTTCAGTCAACTCTCGGAGCACCTCTTCTATTTGCACCCGCGACGGCGTATTGTACTGAATCAATTTTCGTACTTTGTATTCATCCGCATCAGAATAGAGCAACAGGCAATACGCCGGTTTTCCATCCCGCCCTGCACGTCCTATCTCCTGATAATAGTTCTCAATGGATTTTGGCAGTTCGAAATGGATTATCGCTCTTATGTTCTCTTTATCAATGCCCATCCCAAATGCGTTTGTAGCAACCACAATTCGCGTTCTCCCCCTTATAAAATCGTTCTGGACTCTCATCCTCGTTTCTTTATTCCGTATCTGACCGTGATAATACGATGCACTGAAACCCGCACCTGCTAAATATGCTGCGAGTGCCTCTGCCGTTTTCGTGAAGTTGACATAAACAATAGCCGGGCCTTCAAGCCGTTTTAACATCTTTTTAATGCTTTCTTCCTTACTGCGTCTGTGGTTTACGTTCTTGTTCACGTTCACGTTGAGCACGGAAAGGAACAGGTTCTTCCTGTCGAAACTGGCTTTGAACACGTCACATTTTATGCCTAATTGTTTCTGCACGTCTTCTTCAACCGTTCTGGTGGCTGTGGCTGTCAGCCCGAGCACAGGTGGAACAGCAGGATGGTTTAATTCGCGTATCATCCTGCGCAGTCGTAAATAATCGGGTCTGAAGTTATGTCCCCAGACGGAAATGCAGTGCACCTCATCAATCGCGATTAAACTGATGTTGCACGACCTCAAAACACGCATTAATTTAGTGTCCACAAACGTTTCCGGGGCGACATACAGCATCTTCAAGTTCGATTGTTTTGATTTTAACTGATCGTAGATACGCTCCTTCGTGCTCTGGTCAAGCATAGAATTGATATATGCCACGTCAAGCACGCCTTTCTTCTTCAGCCCGTCCACCTGGTCTTTCATCAATGCGATTAACGGGCTTACGACGACTGTTAGACCGTCAAACATCAATGCCGGTATCTGAAAGCAAAGCGATTTTCCGGCACCCGTGGGTAGAACGGCAAGCGTGTTCCGTCCGGCTAAGACGTTGTTTATTATCTCTTCCTGCTGTGACCGAAAAGCGGGATAATCGAACACGTTATTTAAAATTGTCAGGGGGTCTCTTGAGTTTGAGGAGTTCGTATCCATTTTTGGCCTACCGTTTTAGGTTATGAGATTCAAACATTTTGTTTCAAACCCCTTCGTATGATGCTATCAATTGTGCATCGCACCGGGTGTAACCCTATTCCAACACCCTCTATCCCGTCCGCCTCTGCTTTCGCATTCGCATTCGCAAAGGCTTTCAGGACTGCTTTTCCTCGTTCAGCATAAAAATAAACATTTCGGTACATTTCAGTTAACTATATAAAGTATGGCTTTTTTCTATTTAAGACACAGATTTTTTGTAAATGCGAGGATTGGGACTTCAGCTCAGCAATGCTTCCGGTGAAACATGGATATGTTATGTAACCCCACCTCTGGTTACGATTATGGCGAAAATGCCACTCATTTTTTTCTGTACAAAGTTTATAAAGGATGCTTTATCTATTCTATCCTAACAAAAAAAAACAAAGTGGTGTGAAGTGTAAAAATGACAAAATCAATAGAGAAAGAAGCCAATATTAACGTCTGTATTCCAATCCCCGAGGGTGTGAACGTCACAATAAACGGGAGAATGGTGAAGGTAGAAGGTCCAAAAGGAGCGATAGAGCGAGGACTATGGCATCCCGGGCTGCAGATACAAATAGAGAAGAGGGATAATGGCAGCGAGATTGTTATAAACGTCCTTTCTGCAAGGAAGAAAGAAAGAGCAATGACTGGAACTTACGCATCGCATCTCAAGAATATGATTACAGGTGTGAGAGATGGGTTTTTCTATAAGTTGAAGATTGTGCATGCCCATTTCCCTATGCAAGTGGCGATAACAAAAGAGGGCAATGGCGTAGCGATTTCAAATTTCCTAGGCGAAAGAAAGCCGAGGATAGCAAAAGTCGAAGAGGGTGTAAAAGTGGAAATAAAGGATAAAGAGAGGGAGATAGTATTTTCTGGGATAAATAAGGAGGCGGTTGGGCAGACTGCGGCGAGTATAGAACAAACGACGAGGATAAAGGGTTATGACCCCAAGGTCTTTCAAGATGGGATTTATATCGTGCAGAAAGGCGTTGGCGCAGGTGTATAAAGAAAAAGCACATGCTCAATAAAGGGTGAAAAATCCTAATGCCGGAGATAATAGAAGGAGTAAGCCCGACAAGAATGGAATTGTTGAGGCTGAGCAGAAGAGAGAAGTTAGCGGAGAAGGGGCATGACCTACTTCGTGAAAAACGCGATGCACTTATTGCTGAATTATTGGATGTGGTAAGCGAGGTAAGAAATGCGAGGAAGGAAATGGAGGATAAGTTAAAAGAGGCTTTTGCTTTTTTAATCTTTGCTCAGGCGAGGTCGGGCGTTGAGCAGGTAAGGCAGTTGTCTTTGATGACGTCACAAGAAATCGAACTGGAGTTCTCTTCACGTAGCATAATGGGCGTGCGTGTGCCGAGCCTAAAATTGGAAACTGAATTAGCAAGGAAAGTTACGGAACGTGGATATGGTTTTATTGATTCATCTGCTGCGGTAGATAGAAGCGCGAGAAGCTTTGAAGAAGCGGTGGAAAAGATAATAAAGCTTGCTGAGCTTGAAGAGGCGGTGAGAAATCTTGCTCGCGAGGTGGAGAAGATAAAAAGGCGCGTTAATGCTCTTGAATATATAATGATTCCGAGATTGAAGACGACGAGGAAATACATACGGATGAGATTAGAGGAGATGGAACGCGAGAATTTCACAAGATTAAAGAGGATAAAAGCGATGCTGGAAAAAAGGGAGAGGTAATAACTATTCAAGGCGTTCACCACGTCTGCTTTTATAATTATATTATATTATATCCTCCAACACCTCAGCCATTGAGGCATGAAAAACCAAATCCTTTTTCAGTCGTGCTTTTATTCTCCTCTTCGCATATTCATCTTCTACGAATTCGACCCCAGGATAGGAAACGTTCTTCAGAACGAGCCCGAAAGCAGGTGCTGGTTCGATTCCTTCCTTCTTTTGTAGTTTCAATAGCGCCTCTATCCATTTTTTGTCTTTTACGCCACTGCCGACCATGCACAAGGCTGAAACTATTTTCCTCACCATTTTACGCAGAAAGCCACTTGCTTCTATATCTATAATGATGACTCTCTTTCCTAATTCCACCTCTATTCGCTTTATCTCCCTTATTGCTGAGTACCTTTCAGTCTCATGGTCAGAGTCATGAAGCTGAGAGAAGTTAGAGAAATCATGCGTTCCAATAAGCAGTTTAGATGCCTCTCGCATACGAGTTAGTGCTATGTTCTGGTCAGAGAATTCATCGAATAAAAATAAAAAATACCTGTATTCGCGGCTTATAGCATCCTTACGTGCGTCAAATCTCGAATACGGTTTTGCGAGAGCAAATATCCATATATCGTCCGGTAGCGCACTGTTTATCATTCGTGGTGTCACGTTTAGGTTTGATGTATCAAAGGAAACCACCTGAGCGAGAGCATGCACGCCTGTATCGGTCCTGCCCACGGCGGAATAATTTACCGCTTTCGCTTTCCTGTCTTCAATAATATTCAGTTTCTTTAATGCCTTGAAAAGTTCACCTTCTATGGTTGGCACCTCTACCCGAGGTTGAATCTGAAAGCCGTGATAGTTAGTTCCAAGATAGCCAATTTTAAGTGCTACTCTTTCATTTATTCTCGCTTCTTCCATCTTTCCTTCTATAACCCCAAGACTAATATTTTTATATTAGTAAATTTTATAAAATGCCAACTCTCTTTTTTTAAAAAAATAGGAGTGCAACTTATGAAAAAAGAAGCGATTGGGAAAATAATCGTAATGGCATTCGTAGGTAGTTCTGATGCTTGCTGGAAGTTGGTTCGTTACTCTGCACGCAAATGGAGGGGGAGAATACTACATCTGCTCTAAGTATCATTAAAGCAAAAGGATTTTGTGAATAAATGTGTCAAATTATAGAAAAATATGGTAAGGAGTTGGTAAGATGAAAAAGCTAAATCATCACTTCCTACCAACATCAATTGTTGTAAGTTATGTCACTCTACTCTTAAATTCTTAAGTTAAAACCGGAAATGAATTTTGACCGGGTTTTTGGGATTGAAACAATTGATGATATTCCATCTTCAACACCTGAACCAATCCCTATTCCTTCACCAACTCCAACTCCTGAACCAACCCCAAACCAGCCACCGATAGCAGATACAGGAGGTCCTTACAAAAGTTTTGTTAATAAATCAGTTCAACTTAATGGTTCTGGCAGTTATGACCTCGACGGGCAAATAATGAAATATTTGTGGGAATATGGAAACAAAACAAAGACTGGACCAAAAGTAAACTTCACTTTCAAACAAAACCTTATTATAGTAGAGCAGCATCAACAAAAATGATTCTGGATTATCTAAGAAATGAATCAGCGTCCGATAGCTATGGAATGCGTATCCCAGGAATACACCCACCTGACAGTTGTCTACCTTCCCAAATCTGTCACAGTATTGCCGCTTCGCGCCCACCGAGTTCTCACCGCTCTTAAGAAACCCTGATTCGTCAAGATGAACTGAACCATGGACGTGGTTTCCTATCAACACGACAACTCGCTTCTGAATCTCGCTGATAACACCCTCCTCGGTCTATATCAGATGTGCACAACTCCGTCACCTTATATCACCTCTGTACCTTTAGTAATACTTTTATAAAATCAATGTTAATCTGACAAAGTCAAGTTATACCTAATCTGAGCAAAAAACTGTCTTGACATTGGGGTCCACATTAGACCTTTTGCATAAATAAAAACCACGCCCCCTCCGCTATACATCTCCACCCACTTACCCAACAAACCCGCTCAACTCGAACCCTTTCTCAATCATCAACTGGAAATTTACTAGCCCTGAGATAATTGATGTCATCGCATCATATCTTGTGAGTCGATTTCTGAACTCCTCCCCTATGATTCTGAACCTTTTCATCCGCCCTATTGCGTACAACCGGTCAAATTTCCCTGTCCTCAAACCCGTAAATGTTCTAAACAGATTTGTTTTGGATAACTTGGAATAAGTCATCATTTTATCCATCCCAATTCAATTATTGCTTTGAGATAGAAAAAAATATTTATTGCTACTTAGAAAAGGCTAATTATGCAAGGGGTTTAATAAATAATATGCAAATCCAGGAAGTATCAGAATGGTTAGATAAGTATAACAGTAAAAATGAATCCTTTGATTTAGAAAAAGAAATAGAGAATATAATAAGCCAGAAGAATTTTCTAACAAAAGAAGATTTGATAAAAGTAGTAAAATGGAAATTTTATAAAGGTTTAGAAAAAAATAGAGAAAAGGCAATTAATTTTCTTGAACAAATGAATGGTTCGGAAATAGAAAAGATTACTCAGGAAGCATTTGAAACCGAAGAAGAGAGTAAAAAAATAAGAAAATTATGTAAAATTAAAGGTGTAGGTATATCTTTAGCAAGTTGTATTTTAACATTTCACAATCCGGAAAGATATTGCATTTTTAATACTCACGTATACGATGAAATTTTTAAAATAGAAACAAGACCAAACGATGTCTTTTCAACTCCAGATTACTACCTGGATATGTTAAATGAAATAAGGAAATTTTCTGAAAAATATAATTTGAAGGTTAGAGATGTGGGAAAAGCGCTCTTCAAAAAAAATCGTGAGGAAAGTAAATCAAACAACACAAGAATAAAAGATATTTCTCAAGATGAGAGGCCGAGAGAGAAATTAGAAAGATACGGTCCTGATTATCTTAGCAATGACGAGTTACTTGCTTTAATACTAAGAACAGGCCATCAAAAAGAAAATGCGATTCAAATGTCAAACAGATTGATAAAGGAGTATGGCTTAGATAAACTTTCAGATTTATCATTAAAAGAACTTCAGGAGATAAAAGGAATTGGTTTTGCAAAAGCTTGTCAAATTATTGGTCTATTTGAGTTTAATAATAGGTATAATAAAGCCGTTAAAACAAAAGAAATGGTAACAATAGAAAAACCAGAAGATGTTTATAATTATCTTATTGATGAATTAAAAGATAAGAAAAAGGAATATTTTTATGCTCTTTTATTAGATAGTAAAAATAAGATAATCAAAAAAAACTTAATATCTGTTGGAACCTTAGATAATTCTTTAGTACACCCGAGAGAGGTTTTTAGGGAAGCCATTAAGAACTCAGCAGCAGGGGTAATATTGGTGCATAATCATCCGTCCGGAGATCCAGAGCCCAGTGAGAATGATGTTGAGATAACCCGAAGGATTACAAAAGTAGGAGACCTGTTAAATATAAAGGTTTTAGACCATGTGATAATAGCAGAAAAGGGATGGGATAACATAAAAATAAAATATTCCTGAGTTATTTTATTATTTAAAATTTTTATTAGACTTCTTTTTGTGTTTATTAAACTCGAAATATACTAACTCAAACAAGGCGGATTCAATTTTCTTCCTTAATTCTTCATTATCAACTATTTTTTTATAAGAATTCATGTTGCTGTTTAATAGCTTACTTAATTCTCTATCTAAATATTTAGGAAATATTACATTTATGTTTTCCTTCGAGTTATGTTCTATCTTGTTTTTTAGTTCTTTGTCCTCTAAAAGGTTGTCTTTTACTCTGCCAAAGAAGACTTTATCATCATCTGTAAAATCAGTTCCAAATGCATCGTTGAGATCCTTAATGATTTTTGATATTTTTGCATTTATGTCAGGGGCATATTCACCAACACCAGCGGAGATGGTTTTTAGTTCTCCTTCAGATTCAATTTTTATTTCTTTTTTACCTTTCTTTACAATTTGATATGAATCAATATCCACGTCTTGTAAAACACTAAATGGGAGAGGATTATTTATTGTTGGGAGTTTTTTGCTTAAGAATTTGTCAAATATAAATAACTTTTCCAGATTAATATCAGAAAAGGGAATAAGTTGTGATAGAAAAGAATAGATACTCTGATATCTTCTCAGAGTTTTCTTGAATTCAACCTGCTCTTTCTTAGTTTTTTGCCTGAATTCATTTACAACAGGACTTAAGATATTGTGCAATTTAGGTTGTGGTTCTCCTTTTTTCCATGCTTTAACAAAAGTTTCAACATCTGATTGATCAAATACTTGATAATCCAATAATTTCTCTTCTAATTCATACAACTTATGCGGGTCTGTAGCTTCTTCAAGGAATGTGGTTTCGTAGTATGGCTGGAACGCCTTTTGAATTACCTCTGTTTTGTTTGCAAAATCCAGAACCAAAGTATCATTCTTATGTGGTGGATAGATTCTATTTACCCTGCACAGAGTTTGAACTGCAGTAATTCCATTTAACATTTTGTCAACGTACATCGTGTGTAATAACGGCTGATCAAAACCTGTCTGGAATTTGTTTGCTACGATTAGTATCTTATATTGGTCCTCTTCGAAGGCGTTTCGGATTTCTTTTTTATTTGAGAAGTCGTTCATAGAATTTTCCGTGTATTCCTGTTCGTCATGTTTAACTACGCCTGTAAAAGCCACAAGGGTTTTAATTGGATAATTATTTTCCTTAATTAGTTTGTCAAATGCCTTTTTATATAATACGGCATGGAGTCTTGATCTTGTTACAACCATTGCCCTGGCTTTGCCATTAATTTTATGGATTGTAGAACTCATGAAATGATTTAGCATGATGTCTGTTTTTATTGCTATTGCTACTGGATGTTGCTCTACAAAATTTCTTAGTAATCTCTTGGCTTTTCTCTCATCATATTCGGGATCATCCTGTATCTTCTTAACTAATTTAAAGTAGGTTGGATAAGTCAAATAATTCTTGAGAACGTCGAGAATAAAACCTTCTTCAATTGCCTGTTTCATTGTATATGTATGGAATGGGTGATAATGCCCATATTCATCCTTCTGGCCAAACATTTCCAGGGTTTTATTTTTAGGAGTGGCGGTAAACGCAAAGAAACTTATATTTTTCAGATTTCTGTAAAATTCAATTTCCTTAAGGATTTCTTCATTAACTTCATCCATTTCTTCATTGTCTAATGCTTCCGCCTCTTCAAGACTATTCGTGCTGAGAACTTGTTTCATTTTTCTTGCCATTGTGCCAGTTTGAGAAGAGTGTGCCTCATCAATTATTACCGCATAATTCCGTTTTGGTAGGTCTTTAACCTCCTCTAATATATACGGGAATTTGTGTAGCGTTGTAACAACAATATTGCTTCCTGTCTCCAATGCTTCTCTAAGTTGTTCCGAATGTTTCTCTATTTTTTCTACTATCCCCTTTACTTTTTCAATAGATTGCACTTGATTCTGAAGCTGCTTGTCTATAACTCTTCTGTCAGAAACAACAATTACCATATCATAAATCCTGTTGTCCAAGCTGTTGAATTTATTTATTAAGCCGTGTGAAAGCCACGCAATGGTTTTTGTTTTCCCGCTTCCATTACTATGTTCAATCAGGTAATTTTTGCCTGGCTCTGCATCTGCTAACAAGTGATTAGCACAATCTAATTGATGGTATCTTGGAAAAATAGGTTTTACTTCTCTTGTATCCTCGTTTTTTTCCATATAGATGAAATTTGAGATTAATTTTGATAGTTTGTTTATCTGCAGAATATCGTTGTATAAGTATGAGGTTTTATAATCGTTTTTATTTACTTCCGGGTTTTCAAGCCCCTTATTAAACGGTAAAAATCTTGTTTTCCATCCTGCTAATTTTGTAGCCATGAAAATCTTTTCATCGCTCATGGCAAAATGAACAAAACATCTCTGGAAGATTTTTTCTCCGGGGTCTCTTTCTTCCTGGTATTGTTTTATTGCTTTTTCAACACCCTGGGAAAATGTATCTTTTAGTTCAATTGTGATGATTGGCAGTCCATTAATGAAAATAACCAAATCCAGCCTCTTGCCATCTTCTTTCTGCTCGTATTCAAGTTCATCAATTACAGAGAAAATATTTTTGTCAAATTTCTCAAACAAGTCAGGGTTTTTATGTGTATTTGGTTTTGGATAGAATAATTCAAAGTGGCAGCCAACATCCTTAAACCCATTCCTCAAAACATTAATCGTTCCTTTCTTTTCAATCTCATTCACCAAACGATAAAAGAACTTTCGCTCTGCCTGCTCTCCGTAAACCCTCTGAAACTTTTTCCATTCTCTTTCCTGGGTATCCTGAATAAATCTTAAGGTTAATTCAGGGTCTATGCAGGAAGCTCTATTGTAATTTTTATTGCCTCTCTGATGATAACCAGTACTGACTAAATGTGCAATTATATCATTCTGAAATGCCTTTTCTGAAGTATCTGTTATCATATTATCTCCTCCGAAACCTTATCAAAAGTTTGTTTTATTAAAAACATAATATAATCTAACTCTTCAAAATTAGATATACCAACCTCTACATCTCCGTTACCCCATCTGCCTTTGTCTGTAATATCCTTGCATATCCCTTTTGGGTCATTTACTTCGTCAAATTGCATATTTAAGGAAAGTCTTAATCTGTTTTTTTGAGGCACGATGTCTACAAAAGTAGTGGTGGTTTTATATGCAATATAAAGTTTCAAAATGTCCTCTTTAACAGAAGAATCAAGGTTAAGTATCCTTTTTCTGATTTCTTCAAATAACGGCCGCATAGCCTCTCCTTCTACTAAGTGAGGATGGTCTTCTATTACATATATCATCTTAATATTTTTCTTTTCAATAGTTTTATACTTGTTTAATACTTCTTCTTCTAGTTTTGGGCAATTCCATATTTGAACAGCCAAATCTGAAAGAATATCGGCACGATTTAGAATCTCCCTCTGGTTCCAATGTTCAAGTTTTGCTAAAAAGCTATTTAATCTTATTGGACTGTTTTTAAAACCAATAGGAAGACCGTTTTTGTCTTTCAAGTCTCTTTTTTCTTTGAATGGTTTATCTTGATATTCTGAATTATATCCTGTTAGGGTGAGGTTTCCAATTGTATGCAGGTATTTTTCATGTACCTCCTTCCAACTTTCACCTAATTCTTCTTTCCATTCATCAGATAAATTTTCATTTTGAGGCATTATATGTTCAATAGTATAGCTTTCAACACTTACTAACTCTTTTTTGTTATGGTTCTCAAGCTTTCTCAATAAATAATTTCTATTCCTGAAATTATAAACATCCTTAACGATTAACTGTTCTTTGAACTCTCCATCTCTTGGAAATCGTCTGTATGAATCTTTAAGAAGCAAAGCAGCTTTAAAACGCTCTAGATAATTCTCGGATTTAATTTCTTTATAGAGGTTAGCAAAGGTTTTATTTAAAGAATTGGTTGGAATTCCGCAAATAGCTCTTCTAAACACATAGCTTTCTATATATTTAAGAATTTGTATAAATTCTTCTTTTGTTATTCTTTCTTGCTTATAGTCTTCATATATCTGTAATAAGAAAGGGTAAGAAACATCAACTTTCAAAATGTTAATGTCTGAGAAAACTGTTTTTATTTCACTATCTTGTTCTTGTTCTAAAGCTATATTGACAAAATATTTAGAATATTTGTAAATATCTGCAACAAGCTCTTTTATATCCTTGGAATTTTGCGCATATAATTTAAATGCAGAATAAACATCTTTGATTTTCGGTATTTTTTCGGTTTTTATTGTCAAATAGTCTCTCATAAATCGGTCAAATAATGCTGAATATTTAGCATACCCAAAGCTTTTTTCCATGGGAGACCAATAATCATTATAGAGGCTATCCTGCTCTTGTTTTTCAAGACCCATCAATACAAAATTTCTAATCAAGTCTGCCTGGGTAAGCTCCAACCCTGTTGAGTTAAGGCTTTCAAATATCAACTGAGGGTTATCTCTTTCTTTATCTAAGGATACATCAATAATGATAAGTTTATTAAGGCCGTTGAGCACTTCATTAAGGTTATTCTCAGATATTTGTTTGGCAAAGAATTCATAATTGTCTTTAATCCGTTGAGAATCTTCATCAAACAACTCTTTATTGTCAATTATTTTCGAAAGGGTTTCTTTATCGGTTTTTGTTAAAATTAGTTTATAGCGTTTTTCTTCTTCTTCATCTCTGTTTATCAGATAATAATTCTTTAGCTTATCAGAAGTCATTTCACTGATTGGATCTTTAATAACTTTACTTAAAGCAGATAAGAGAAGAGAAATTGTTGTTAATCTTTGCTGACCGTCTATTAAGCGAAGTTCTGGAATTGTTGAAATTTGATATAGTCCCTTTTTAATATAAACAATAGAACCAAGAAAATGGCTTGATATTTTTTCATCTTTACCTGCTTTGATTATATCGTCCCACAATTGTTTGCATTCTTTTAAAGTCCAGCTATATGTTCTCTGATATATGGGAATAACGAACTGCTTTGGCCCATTCATGAGTTCTAACAAATTTGCTTGATCTGCTTTCATGTTTCAACCCTCCTTACATCAACCTTGCCTGTAATAACATAATAGATTAATGATTTTTTATATTCCTCTAAAAGATTGTTTTTTTGTTCTATAAGTTTTATGGTTTTATCTATTTTTGATGTTGCTTTGTCTAAAAAGTTGACGATTTGGAGTTGTTCTTTCTTGGATGGTTTCAAAACGGGAAAAGATGCCAAATCATAAGTCGATAATTCGCTGAAGGTTGTAGCATTTCCTTTAGAGTTTAGAACTTCCTCATATGCATTAAAATAATAGTAACAATAATCTGACATAAAATCTTTTTTGATTTCAAAAGCCTTGCATCCTTGATTAAAACATAATTTCTCTTTAACTATTGAGGGGTATCCTATTGGTGCTCTCGTGGCCATAATGATTGTGCCTTCTTTTACAAAAGTCGTTCCACAACTCATATATCCTTCTTTAGTAATTTTTCTCTTAGAATCATAAATGTATTTATTTCTTAAACTTAAATCGGTTGGAGTTACCCAATTTATATCTCCTTCCCAATATTTATCATTTCCACTATTGGGAGTAGAACCCGTTACTATTTTTGAAAATTGTTTAACTTTCCTAACTTCCCACCCCTCTGGAATCTCTCCAACCCAGTCAATTCCTGAATCCTTTAATTTTACATTCGGGTCAAGCCCTTTTGTTACAGCACGATTTATCAAAGCAGTTCGCTTTTCTTTCAGAAGTGCGATTAGATTTTTATCGTTTTCAATCAAAGTGTCAATTTCGGTGGTTTTTTTGTCCAGAAAGGAGGCGATGGCGGTTTGGTCGGAGAGCGAACATAGACTAGAAAAAAAAGAATTAAATTTGTATTTATCTAAATTTCTCAAACCCATGCCATGGAAACATAAAATATCCAATGTTTCTATATTCCCAATTAAAAAATAATAAAGAAATTTAGTAGATGTTTTTTTGTTTGTCTTTAAAAGAAAACAGTGATCGGAGTAAGAAAAATAACCTTTATAATATTTAAAATTTGGAATTCCACCATCTCCTACAATGATATATTCACCATTAATAACAGGGTTGTCAATGTATTTTATAGATTCCCCAGATGTGAAAAAAGGAAAATTCCCTTCTTCATTTCCTTCAGAGGCAGGAATATCTGTCTTTCCAATAATCTCATAATTGTATTTCAACTTATTAACTTCCCACCCCTCCGGAATCTTCCCAATCCATTGAATTCCAGAATCCTTGTATTTTGGATATGGTTTGAGTTTCATATTATTCAAATCCTTCAATATTTAATTTCTCTTCCTTTTTGAACTTTTCTTTCCAAGAAGTTCTAGAGATCTTATTTTGCTTTATAATTTTAACAATAAAATCTACCCAGGAATCCCGGTAAACATAATCCTGGTGGACTTCATCATAATGGCAGTATTTTGTGTTTGTCTCAAAAGGATCTTTATTTTCCTTATTGACTGGTCTAACTGAAAATAAGTAATACAGACATCTATTATCATAATGGTTAAAGTTCACAAGTGGTGTTTTTTTCGATACATTATGGACTACATCCCCAGCCTTTAATTTACCCGGATTTATGGTTTCAACTCTTACTATTTTATTTTTAATCAAAGCGTTTAACTTGTCGTATTTTTTCTTATCTTCATCAGATAAATTTGACCAGTTTACAAATTCTATTGCTGGAACATTTTTTTGGGGGTTATTTAATATTCTTGGAATTTGTATTAATCTAATGCTATACTCTTGAGAATTAAAAACATTTTCTTTTAACTCACTTCTATATTTTTCAATAAATTCTCTAATCTCTTTAATATCCCGGGACAGCATTTTTTTACTTGCTATTTGCTGTTCTTTAGTGCGCATACTTGAAAATTGAAGAGAAAATGCTAAATTCTCATTTAAAGCATATTCCTCACCGAACATCTGAACTAAAACATTTTCGTAATTGTATAATAGTGATTGACATTCACCAAATATTTCTAATCCAATGTCTTCTTCACTAATATGTCGATGTTCTATCTTATTTCTGAATTTGATAAAAAAAGATAAATTTGCCTCTACACTTTCATCTAACCTCTCACCTAATCGTTTATATTCTACCATACAATCTTTTAAACTCCATGCCTTTTTTTCTCCATCTATTCTCTTATATCTATTGCTATTTCCTTTCTTATAATAAAATACATCGCCTTTTGTGTGATGGAAATATGCATGAAATAATCTTGTCCAAGCAATAATCATTAAAGATATGTAATTTTCTACTCTAAATGGTGTCCGAGGTTTATTATAAACTTCAACAGCTAATAGTGCGGAATCAATGGAACTATCTAAAATTTGTTTTGTTCTTCCTTTTCTTAATGGCATGATACCCCCTCCAGAATCTCTCCAATCCACGAAATTCCGGAATCCTTGTATTTTGGGAATGGTTTAAGTTTCATATTCACAACCCCTCCTTCAATAACCCCTGAATCTCATCCGTAACCTCTTTTATGTCTTTTTCAATCTCTTCCAGAGGTCTTGGTGGCTTGTATTCGTAAAAATGTTGAGTGAAATTAATCTCATAGCCAATCTTGTCCTTTTTTCTGTCCATCCACGCATCAGGATAATATGGCTTAACCTCTTTTTCAAAATATTCTTCAATATCCTGTTTTAATGGAACCTTCTCAGACCCTCTTAAATTTGAGTCTGGCTGTTTTTTGCCTTTGGCATCCAGAACATAATCCGCAGTATCGTCATGCTCAGACAAAGCACGAATAATGTTTTTAATAAAATTTGAGGATAAATCAAAATCTTTCAATGCTTCTTTAACATTTTTCTCAAATTCATTCCAATTCTTGTATAAGTTATTTCCAATCTTTTTTAATGCACTAACAATCTCTTCCTGTTTCTTCTTACCTTCCTCTTCTTCTTTCAGTTTTAATTCAGGATTCTTTTTCTTACTCTCAGCTAATTTCGCAAAAGCTTTAACAGAATAAAGATTTTCCAGCCTTTCTTCTGTGACTTGATAATTCAACTGCAAAGGTCTTTCAACAATAACTTTGGTATAGCCAAATATTTCATTATCAAAGATTTTACAATATTTGTTTTCTTCAAAATCGTCATACAACTCAACAATCTCCTTAATATCGTCAGCAGAAAGCTCATTCCTTTTTTTCCCTAAACTTTTCCGCATTTTTTTAAAAAAGGAAGTAGCATCAATCAACTGTATTTTGCCAACTCTCTCAGTTGGTTTTTCATTAGTCAATACCCAAATATAAGTATGGATGCCCGTATTGAAAAACAACTGGTCAGGCAAGGCAATTATTGCTTCAACGAAATCATAATCGTTTTCAATCATCCACTTTCTTATATCGCTTTCTCCCTGCCCGGCATCCCCCGTAAATAAAGGTGAGCCGTTTGTAATCACTGCCACCCTTGACTTCTCCTTTAATTTCATCTTGGAAATCATGTGCTGCAAGAATAACAACTGCCCGTCATTTATCCGCGGTAGCCCAGCCTCAAACCTTCCTTCAAACCCCTTTTCAGCTTCGTTTTTTACTGCATCTGCATCCAGCTCCCATTTTCTACCGTAAGGAGGATTAGAAATGATAAAATCAAATTTATTATCAGGGATTTGGTCTTTTGAAAGCGTACTGAAAGGACCCCTGATATTCTTATCGTTCTCTCCTTTCATCAGCATATCTGCCTTACAAATGGCATAAATCTCTGGATTAACCTCTTGTCCAAATAAAACAACATCAACTTCCTTATTTATACTCGTGATAAAATCTTCACAACTTGTGAGCATGCCCCCAGTACCACAGGCAGGGTCATACACGGTTTTGATAATATTCCTCTGTTCCAGATTCTCGCCATTCTCAACAAAAATTAACCTGGTCATTAATCCAACAACATCTCTGGGGGTAAAGTGCTCTCCTGCTTCCTCATTTGACTGCTCTGCAAACTTTCTAATTAACTCTTCGAAAATAGTTCCCATTTCATGATTAGAAACAATATCTGGATGGAGGTCAACTTTTGATTCTGAGAATTTTTTAATTAGCCGAAATAAAAGATCTGCTTTAGCCAATTCTCTGATACTCTCTTTAATTTTAAAGTTCTCAAAAATATCCTGAACATTGCTGCTAAAGCAGTCAAGATAATGCCTTAAGTTCTGTTCAATATTTTCCGGGTCTTCAAGCAGAGCTTTAAAATCATATTGCGAATTATTATAAAACCCTAATGGCTTTTCCTTTTTATCCTTTGCCGCATCTTGAAGAACATATTCCATATTTTCAAACTGACCTTTGTATTTGTTGTAAGCATCAAGAACTGCTTTTTTTGAATCACTTAAAGCACAGTCAAATCGTTTAAGAACCGTAAAAGGGAGGATTACTTTTTGATATTCGTTTCTTTTATATACACCTCTCAGCAAATCTGCCAGATCCCAGATAAAACTAATCTTTTCTTGAAAGTTACTCATTTTCTCTCCCTCGCCACTAAGGAAACATTGTGTATATTTATAATATCTGTACTCAATATAAATCTTAGCACCTGCCTGACTTTCAGACCATTTAAATAACCTCTCCTATTTTTATTTTTTTGAATGTTCAAATAACGCCCTATCAAACGTTTTTAGGCTAAAACTCCACTCTAATTAAATTAATAGTTAGTGACTACACAAATTTAAAAGCTCTGATAAGCTATTAATGATTTCTAAGCACTATCTAAAGTTTTTGTTATAATAGAAGAGCTTTTAAAGTATATAAACTCTTAAATATAGGTAAATAATAACATCAATTGTTGCATCCATTTATCCAGCGGACAAAAAAGATTTCCGCTTTT
>JAGXOR010000139.1 GCA_023659785.1 Methanomicrobia archaeon LH_S13 | reverse complement strand
GCGTATCTCCATGCTATCTCTCGAAAGATCGTCTCCGTAGCTTGCACCTCGGATTACAAAGTCAAATGGGAAGGAATACCAATGATAAAAGTAAATGAACGAGGATAAAAAGGAAAGGAAAAAGGAAAAAGCATCAGAATCCGCAGCTTCTTTGATAAAAGACGGTATGGTAGTGGGTCTTGGTTCGGGATCCACGGCAGAAATTGTGATAAGAAGGATAAGCGACAGGATAAAGGACGAGGGGCTTGAAGTTTTGGGCGTTCCCACTTCACTTAAAACCGAAATGGTCGCAATAGAATGCGGGGTTCCCATTACTACGCTTTCCGAACATCCTTTTCTGGATATATGCATAGATGGAGCAGACCAGGTAGATTCTCTGCTGAATCTGATTAAAGGCGGGTGGGGCTCGCATACAAGGGAGAAAATAGTGTCTTACGCTGCAAAAAAGCTTGTTATCTGCGTTGAAGAGGAGAAGATAGCGAAATTGCTAAATAAGCCTGTTCCTTTAGAGGTTTTACCTTATGCCGTGAAAATAGTGGAGAGACAGGTGAAAGAACTTGGAGGGGCGTCTGTTTTAAGAGCAGAAGGAAATAGGGGAGGATATTTTATAACGGAGAACGGGAATCTGATAATAGATGCGGTTTTTGGCATTATAAGTAATCCGGCGGAAATGAATAACGCTCTTTCTTCTGTCGTTGGCTCCGTGGGGCACGGGATATTTACGAATGCTACTGAGGTACATGTGGGAAAAGAAAAAGAAGTTAAGGTATTAAAAAAATGAACGATATATATTTATATAATCGTAATATAATGCTACATAACATGGTGCAAACACAGACCGGAAAAGCAAGAATGATTCCAATTCGACTGCATGAGGCCCGGGTTGATAAGGTAGAAGGATTGGAGAAAGATGGTTTTGTAAAATGAAATTATTGGTGAGTCCGAAGGATGTAGAGGAAGCGAAAGCGGTGATTAGTGGAAATGCGGATATCGTGGATGTGAAGAATCCGAAGGAAGGTTCGCTGGGTGCTAATTTCCCGTGGGTTATAAGGTCAATAAACGAATTGGTAGAAAAAGAGAGAGGAAACGGGATGAAAATGAGTGCTGCAATAGGGGATTTCGACTATAAGCCCGGAACTGCTTCTTTAGCTGCCTTAGGTACTGCTTTTGCCGGCGCAGAATACATAAAAGTTGGTTTGCTCAAAATAAAAACGAAGGAAGAGGCAGTAGATTTGCTTACCGGAGTTGTTAAAGCTGTGAAGGACTTCGTACCAAATAAGAAAATTGTCTCTGCTTTTTATTCCGACTACAAACGAATAAATTCGATTTCACCTTTTGAAATATCTGTAATAGGAGAAGCCGTAGATATAGACGTGGCAATGGTGGACACGGGTATAAAAGATGGAAAGACGACGTTGGAGTTTATGACTGAAGAGGAGCTTAAAACGTTCGTTTCGGAATCGAAGGCGCTTGGGCTTGAGACTGCTCTTGCGGGTTCGCTTAAATTTGATGATATTCCCGCGATAAAGAGGATAAAACCAGATATAATAGGCGTTAGGGGGATGGTGTGCGGAGGTAACAGAGAAAATCAGGTGAAGGGGGATTTAGTGAGGGATTTGAGAGGGATGGTTGCTTAGCCGTCGAAATGAGCAAAAGAGGCGTGCAGTATTTTACACTTTCGGAGATAGAACCCCGCATCTGGTTCATGCTCACAGGCTGCAATTTCCGGTGTAAGGGTTGTTTCAGACCTGCGCGTGATGATGGTGTAGGGACTTTACTCAGTGCAGAGGAGACGTTGGAAAAAGCAGAACAGGCATGCCTCAAACATTATGGGCAGCTTCCCACCAAGGCAATGATTACCGGGGGAGAACCTACTATTGACAAGGACTATCTCCTGGCGCTCGTGAACGGATTGAAAGGAAAAGGATTTGAAGAAATAGTTTTGATGAGCAATGGTTATGAGATAGGGCGTGAAGAAAGCGGTAATTATGCGGGTGAGTTGAAGGATGCAGGTGTAACCGAAGCCCATATAGACATCAAGGCTTTTTCCGAGGATATCCATCGATGGTACACCGGGAAATCGAACAAACCGGTATTAAAAGCGGTAGCAGCATTAAACGAGGCAGGGATAGAACTGTTAATCCAAACGATTTACATGCCTAGTATTGTGGACGAGAAGGAGACGGAACAAATAGCAATTTTCCTCTCCTCGTTGAATCGCGACATAAAATACCGGATTAACCCGTTTGCACCAACATTTGCATTTGAGAAGGTTACGAGACGTCCTACCATCGAAGAGATGGAATATGCTTATGAACTTGCATCCAAGCACCTTTCTAATGTAATCATAAGCAGGAGCTGTTATCGCGAATATCCCACACCACCAGCACAAGAAACATGGATTACCGTTTATCCTGATGCTAAGCTCACCAGTAAGCGAAGAACGATAGAAGACCAGAAAGAAGACCGAATCTCATGGTTCGCTCATACAAAATCGAAACCAAGAGCGGAGATAGTTCACGAGCTGGCGCTGGAACGGGAACGTGATGATTCTGACTATCGTGAGCGGCTGGAAAAAGTAACGAGACGGTTTTCTCATTCTACTTCAAATCAGAGCACAAGCAGCAATAAAAATAAAAACAATAAAAAACCACCTGATTCCACGAGATAGACACAACACTTTTTCTTTTTCATAAAAAAACTTCTTTCTTTGGTAAAGTTAACTTTCTTTTTTAAAGAAAGGCTTATGGAAATAAGAACGATTCTCGTGGAACCAAAGAACGAAGAGAATATAGGGGCTGTGGCAAGGGTACTAAAAAATTTCGGTAGTTCAGCGTTATATCTGGTAAATCCAACGGATATAGGCGATAAAGCGGTTGCTGTCGCCTCTCATGCTTACGACGTGCTGAGAGCGTGTGAAATTGTAGGTTCGATAGAAGAAGCGATAGAAAACTCTGTAATTGTTGCGGGCACTACCTCCAAGCACAGTATTTCAGTTAACAAACATCTCAGAATACCTTTTTTCTCGCCTCAGCAATTAAAAGAAAAAGTTAAACGAGTGGGAGCGGATAAAGGTATAGATAATTCAAGCAAAGTCGTATCCATCCTGTTTGGCAGAGAGGACACGGGACTGGGGAATGAAGAACTCAAGCATTGCGACATTGTCGTATGCATTCCTACGATCCCGGAATACCCTGTGATGAACCTCTCGCATGCCGTTGCGGTCGTTCTGTACGAATTAAGTGGAGTGGACGTGGACGAGGACGAGGGGATGGATTCGGTTTCAACGTCCCGAGCCAGAGGTATACGGTTAAGCTTAGCATGTGTAGAGGATAAGGAGCGGTTGTTCGTGCATGTGGAAACGTTTTTGGATGAGATAGGCTATAAGGAACACAAAAAGGAGCCCACTTTGCTTATGCTTAGGAGGATTCTCGGTAGAGCAGAGCTTACCGGTAGAGAGGTGCAAACGCTGCACGGTATAATAAGGAAGGCGGAATGGAAAATGGGAAAAACGCTCAAATTTAACTGAAAGAGCATCTCTTAGACGTGCTAAAGGATATAGTGCCAGGTTATGAGATTCAAACATTTTGTTTCAAACCTCTTCGTGTGATGCTATCAAT
>JAGXOR010000138.1 GCA_023659785.1 Methanomicrobia archaeon LH_S13 | reverse complement strand
ACTTGATAGCATCATACGAAGAGGTTTGAAACAAAATGGTTGAATCTCATAACCTATGCTCTTATTCTCCAGTTCTTTCAGTCCCATTCTCTTCTCATCACCTCCAATATATTCACGAACCTCCTATCAAAGCAATCGCCGCAAAGGCAAGAATTAGAATCGCTAACCAAAAATAAAACCAGAACATGTTAATACCTGGATTTGTGGCACGACCCCACACCGTGAGCTCCCACGCACGCTCATGAAGCACATACAGAACCACTCTAATCGCATGAAAGACAAAAGTAATTAAACTCGCTTCAGCCCAACTTCCCGTAATGAAGTAGGAGAGCAAAATTAAAATTACAATTCCGAGAACACGCCATGTGAACGATTTTGTCCAACTGCGAACCCATGAATCCGTTTTTGTATCCTTATTATTATTATTATTATTATTATTGATCATGTGCTTTCAGTCCAGATAACCCAAAGCTCTCAATCTCTTCTTCACCTCTTCTTCCTCCTCTTCACTAAAAGTGGGTTCCTCTCCCTCGCTCTCCTCTTCTCTAAGTATCTCTTCCAGTACAAATGCGACATATTCCTCCACAGAACTGAATTCCGTAGCACGCACTCTCTCTTCTATTCTGCCGTAGGATTCAGCCGGTAAAAATACGGCTTTCCTTTCCCCTTCTTTTGCTTTTTCTTCCTCTTTCATAAATAACCAAGCCTCCTCAATCTTTCTCTTATCACTTTTACCTCCTCCTCAGTTAGCTTATCTTCTTCTTTTATCTTTCCGCTTGATGCCAAATTCCGCATCACAAAAACGATAAATTCAGTGACACTGGAGAATCCAGTATCTTCTATCATCCCCCGCAGCTTTTCATATAGTTCCCTCGGTATCTTTATGGTAACTTTGTCTGTCATTTATATACGCTCTAATTGTAGTAATATTGTAGTTATATAAATACCTGGTACATAAATTCTCTTCTTCATCAAGCAACCAGAATCACTTTCATTACGGCAACATTCTCTAAATATTTACCAGCTAACTGCACCTAAATAGCGGGCGGTGTACATCACGAAGAAGAAGCCTAATATATAGCTTGTAGCTTGCAATTTGCGACACGAGCAATAACCCCCATGTTCTTCGCGATTCGCTGGACGGTGTTCATTTTATCCTTAGGGAAAGGATGAAAGGCAAATAAAGGGCTAAGGGCAAAAGGTTTTCGACCGTGCCGAGATCAATCAATTTTGAATTTGAGAGCCTTCCAGACTTGATATTTCTATACGTCCTTTCTCTATCTCCTTAAACTTAAATGTTTCTTTCTGGATATTCCAACCTTTCTCAATCAGATAATCTTTCAAAGCCTCCTTCCAATTTCTCATTCTCAATCCAAGATTGTCAAGTTTTTTTATATCCATTTTCCATCTGGTAAGGATTTTCTAGAATTGAATTTAGCTCTTTCAGGTCTGCTTCGCTCAACTCAGACTTCCTTCCTCTCCCTTTTTTATCACGAACCCCCTCAAAACCCTCTGCTTTGAATCTACAATGCCAGAAAGAGACTTTGCTTTTGGATGTGTGGTAAATCTTTTCAATGTCCCTATCACTGTAACCTTCTTTCATGCGTGTTCGGATAAGGGATTGGTATTCTAACTATTGATACTTTTTATATAGCATAAAAGCGCTTATTTTACCTGATGAGCCAATGTATGATTTCAGATAAGGAAAATAGTGTGGACCCTACGGTACAGACCAGACCATTGTTGAGATGTTTCCAGAGGATTTTTTGAGAAACAACGCTCCTATTCTGACGTTAATGTGCTCACGCAGATCCTTTGAAAAAAGACCACCTGCGGCAGTGCTCCCTTATTATATCTGACCTGCTTATCATTCCAACCAGTTCTTTCTCTCCCTCTTCACTTCCTCCCGTTACCACTGGCAATCTCCCTCTATTGTAAGTGTCCATTTTATGCAGCACGTCCTCCAAAAACTCCTCTGGATATGCTACTATTACATCCTTCGCACACATCTGCCTTATTCTCCTATTATCTGCCCCTATCTCCCTTTGCTTTTCTAAATCCACTATGGTCGTTATTCCCAGCATCTTCCCATCTTTATCCACCACCGGGTAAGCTATGTGCCCTATTCTCTCTACAAAATAAAGTGCTTCTTTCACCGTCTTATTTCCCGGAATAACGAGCACATCCTTTGTATACGCATCTTTCACTTTTATCCCCTCCAGTATATCCACCATGAACTCTCTTCTATGTGCTGGTGATTCTCTTCTTACCTTATATTGCCCTGGATAAATCGTCCTGGTCCCTACCAGGGAATAAGTAAGGATTATAGCAAGTAAAGCAGGAACAAACAGTGTATAACCTGAGATTTCACAAACGATGAAAAGCGCGGTAAACGGTGCATTAGCAGCAGCGCCGAAGAAAGCTGCTGCGCCAATAAGTGAAAATACCCACGGGTTTCCTACCGTTTCTGGGAAAAAATAGCTGAGAATTTGTCCTATTGTTCCTCCTAACGCCGCACCCATGGTTAAAGAAGGTATAAATGACCCCCCGCTACCTCCTGACCCTAAGGTTAAAGCAGTCGCTGCGATTTTCGCAACTGCAATGAACGCTAAAACGCTCAATGTAAGCTCGCCATAAAATGCCAATTGTATAAATCCATACCCACCACCAAATATTCCGCTCGCTATTTCTATTCCCTTTTCTACCTCATGTCGTGGATTAACGATGAGATAACCAATGATGAACAGGATACCAAGCATAAGTCCGCCTATTCCTGGTTTGAGATAATCAGGAATCTTCAGTTTCCCGAAGAAAAACGACTTTAATATCTCCTGCAGTTTGGCAAATGCAATAACAAAAGGAACGCATGCTATTCCAAGAACAAGGAATAGAAGCAACGAAAAAGGTTTTAAAAGGGCTGCAATGTCATATTCTCCTATTTCATAAAGGTGCCCCAGTCCTAAGAAGGAACTGGAGACGATGTAAGCCGTGATAGAACAAATTATCGCGGGAACCAGTGTCTCTATTTCCATATCTCGCTTGTATAAAGTTTCAATACCAAAGAATGCGCCACCAAGTGGCGATTTAAAAATTGCTGCTATTCCTGCTCCTGCTGCCGCCGATACTATCTTCCTTCTTTCTCTCTCCTCTAATTTTAAAAATCTGCTGAAAACCGAACCTATCGTCCCACCCAGCATTGCACTCGGGCCCTCTCTTCCCGCACTTCCTCCTGAGCCAATCGTCAGCAACGAGCATATTCCTCTCACTAAACCGGTCTTGCCTTTTATTACTCCCTTCTCATTGTGGAACCCATCTATGAAAACATCGATCTCGTGAAGTTCAGGCTTTTCAACCGGAAGGAGTTTATATTTTATTAGCCCGCATATCAAACCTCCTAATGCTGGAATAAGGGCTAATAGAACCAATAATAGTGGATTTGCGAAGGCATCTCCTAAGAGTGTGGTGAAAGCGAAGAAATGTGGTTCATTTTCCGGTGATAGGGGATGGTAACCACCGAGGAATTCTAAAAACAAAGGGGTGAAGAAATTCAAAGCTAAAAAAAAGCCCACAATGGCAAGACCAACTAAAATACCTGCTATTGCATAATAGAAAGTCTGTTTAGTCCATGTTCTCAAATATCT
>JAGXOR010000137.1 GCA_023659785.1 Methanomicrobia archaeon LH_S13 | reverse complement strand
AAATTCCTGGAGGGGTGGTGCTGAATGTTTATTGATATGATAAATAGGAAACGCTGCACTAGTGACGCAATTAAGAATCAGAAGATGTTAGAATCAAAAGGAGGAAGATATCACCATAGGAATCGGTTTTTTACTTAGAGCTCATCCCAAAACCCTCCATAATGTAAGAGAAGCTGCTAAGTATAGCACACAGAGAGAAATCTCCAGGACCTCAAACTAACTGCAATCCTCTTGAAAGATTCGAAACAGGAAAAAGCTCTCTCCACAGATCTTCTGAACTTATACTCACTTAGAAAATCTTTTTGGTCTTCCCCTCTTTCTATTCCTCTCGTTCTCTGGTATATTTGGTTTTATTCCTCTTCCTCAATTGTAATTCCTTATCTTAGATGAATCGCATGCTGAATCAGCATTTACAACTTTCTTTATTATAGGTCTTCCTACTCCTTTCTTTATTTTGAAGTCGTCCATCGTTGATTTGTAAGTTTTTGAATCATGTAGCTGGAAACGCCTTGATGGACATGGGCAAGCCATGTTTATCCACCAGTATGCTTATCTTTGATCCTTTCACGTTATCCATCGTAGCCTATATTTTCCTTTTTAGCTGCTTTGTTGAATAATTCAGCTCAACATTTATTATTTTGCATTCCATCCAGATATATGTGCTTTTTCTTCAGTCTCAATCACAGATTTAGTAGCAGGTTATATAACATAAACCTTCTCCTTACCTCTAGCACCATGCCTTCAACTGATGCTGACCTTACAGTTTTCTGATGCCCATCTTCGACCATAACCGTGTTTCTCTTTCCATTTCCACTTCTCATAACCCAAATCCTGAAACTCTCTGACTGTGATGCGTTCTCTCTGACCTTAATCCCTGGTGGACCAACACCCTTCCCTTCCTTTTCAGGAACTCGAATACCTCTCTTGTATCATAGGCAGAATCAGCCAATGCATCTTTCACCTCAATACTATCAAGTAGTGGTTCAACCATTTCATGATCGGCAGTTCTTTCATCGGTAACCTTCACTCCGAGAAGTTCTTTGGTTTCAACATCAACAGCAATATGTACCTTGATCCATCCTTTTCGTTCTTTTCTCCACCACTTCTTTCGCATCCATTCTCCTCTGTTAGTGACTTTTATTCCTGTACTGTCCACTGCTACTATCTTCTCTTTTTCGTTTGTTGGAAGTTCAATATCAAGGCCTCTTCCTGTGCTAGGGTTGAGTAGTCAGCGGCCTTCAACTCTGGAATAAGGCGTTCAAGTTTTCTCGGTATGCCCTCAAGTTGCCTATAAGGTAAATGGAAAAACTCATATAGAAATCCAGTATATAGCCCAGTTTCTATTATCTTTCTCTTTCACACAGAAATATATTACGATTTATTCAACACAGCAGTAAACTACCGAAAAGCTTTTATATTGGTTCCCATTTTTACTAAGTATCATAAAGAGAATGAGCAAAGCGGAAGCGAAGAAAGGGGGGAGATGAGAAGAAATGATGGCGGGGGAAAAAGGTACAAAGGAAAAAAGAGAAGAAAGACCGCCGCGGTTGACCGTTGAAATTTTAGACAAGAGGATAATTTTAACATCAACTGGCTTTGGATTAGTCGCTGCTTTGGCCTGGAATGACGCTATTAAATTGCTTTTATGAAAGAATCAATGAGCAGTGTGGACATAGCAGCTATTGTTACTGAACTACAAGAGCTGTTAGGAGCACGAGTCGTAAAAGCATATCAGCAGGGTAAAGAAGAAATAAGGCTAAAACTGCATGAAAAAGACAAAGGTAGCGTGGATTTGATTATCGAAGCAGGTAGGAGGATTCACATCACTAAATATAAGAGACCCTCACCAAGATTTCCTTCTAATTTCTCTATGTTCCTCAGAAAGCATCTCGGTGGCGGCAGGATTTTTCAAATACGGCAGCTCGACTTTGACAGAATAATAGAAATAACGGTGGAGAGGTGGGATAAAAAACTCAGTTTGATCGCTGAGCTGCTTCCGAGAGGAAACGTGGTGGTTGTTGATGAAAATGGTGAAATCGTGCAGCCGTTGAGGAGAAAGAGCTTTGCATCAAGGAAAATAAAAGTGGGTGAGAAGTATGAACGACCACCGTCAAGAAAAAATCCTTTGGAAATGAACGAACAAGAGTTAATGAATCTCTGCAAACAGGATAAAGACGTGGTCAGGGTTCTTGCATCTGAGTTGAATTTAGGAGGATTATATGCAGAAGAGGTGTATGAAAAAGCAGGGGTTAATAAGAAAAAGAAGGCTAATGAACTCACAGAAAACGAAATAAAAGCCATTCATACGACAATACTTGCTATATTTGAGCCAATAGTAACGAATGACAAATCCAGGCTTAGAGCGCATATCGAGATAGAAAACAAAGAAAAGGTAGATGTTCTTCCTTTTGAGTTAAGCAAATATGAAAACAAAGAAAAAGTGTTTTTTTCCTCTTTTAACGATGCTGCGGATGATTTTTTCACCACACAAATAGCAGAAGAGATAGAAGAAAGAGCGATTGATGAGCGTGAAAAGGAGATTGAGAAGTACAATCGGATTTTAAAAGAACAACTCGATGCGCTTCACAAATTTAAAATAAAAGAGGAAGAAAGCATAAATAAGGGTGAGCTCATCTATGCACGGTATACCGAGATAGAAAACACATTGCAGGAAATGGGCAAAACGAGAAAAGTTATCACTTTGACTCTGCCTAATACAGAGGTTCAACTTGAACTCGATACTTCGGTTTCTCTGCATAAGAATGCCGGCGCGTATTATGAAAAGGCAAAAATATTCAGGAAGAAGCGGGAAGGGGTGGAACGTGCGATAGAAGGGACGAAAAAGAAGATAAAGGCGGAAAAGGAGAAAGGAATAAGCATAGAAAAGGAGTTGATGCCTGAGCGAAAACCGGTAAAGAAAAAAGAGGAATGGTATGAAAAATTCAGGTGGTTTGAGACTTCAGATGGTGTGCTTGTAGTAGTAGGAAAAGACGCCACATCCAATGAGATACTCGTGAAGAAGTATATGGGCGCAGATGACCTCTTTTTCCATACGCAGGCGGAGGGCGCACCGGCGGTAATAGCGAAGACCGGCGGTAGAGAAGTTTCCGAGGATGGCTTAAAGGAGATAGCCCAATTTGCAGCTTCTTACTCGAATTTGTGGAAATACGGATTCTACGAAGGCGAGTGTTATTGCGTTACGGGCGAGCAGGTGAGTAAGACACCGCCATCGGGGGAGTACATAAAGAAAGGGAGTTTTGTGGTACGAGGTAAGCGGAAATATTTCAAAGCGGCATTGGGGCTGTGCATAGGTATCGAAAAGGCCGGAAAGAGGTTGGTTGCATGCCCTTCTTCGGATTTGCAACGGAATAAGCTGGATAATTTCGTAGAACTCGAACCTGGTGGCGATGTGGGAAAAAACGAGTTATCAAAGGAAATTGTGCGGTTCTTTGTTGATGGTGCGAAAGGAGAAGAGAGAGAGGAAATTAAACGAATAGCAACACAGGACAAGATATTGAGTTTTCTGCCGCCCGGGAAGTCGAGGATAAAAGGGGTTTATCTTCTGTAAAGTACCTTTCAGTCGAAAGCCTTTTAGGTTATGAGATTCAACCATTTTGTTTCAAACCTCTTCGTATGATGCTATC
>JAGXOR010000136.1 GCA_023659785.1 Methanomicrobia archaeon LH_S13 | reverse complement strand
TAGTATCATAAAGCATAAAGATAAACATTTCGGTACATTTCAGTTAACTATAACAAACTTTCTTTCACAAATGACGCTGCACCGACTAATTTCATCTGAGAAAGGACCGACGAAACTTTTTGTCGGTGGTCTGCATGGAGAAGAAGGTTTATACACGGCACCTTTTCTTGAGCAGTTGGTAAAAGAAAGGAAAAGGATATACAGTGGAAAAGCGATAATCGTGCCTTGTCTTGTCGAGCACAGCAAATACGTGGATGTTTTATCGGAAGAATATTATCGGAGCCAAGAGGGCATTAAATTGCTTCGTCTCATCCAGAAGTACAAACCTTATTTCTATTTCGAGCTACATGCTTATGGTGAACAGTCGTATTCTCGATTGACCGATCCAGAGCGAGAGAAGGAAATAGGAGTTCCTCCTTTCGTTGACCTCGGAAACGGAATCCTCCTGGGTTCCATCGCACCGATACTGAGAAGAAAGTTCGGCGAGAACGATTTTTGCATCACTATCGAGGTGCCGAATTGGAAAAGCGATAATGAGAAAGTTAGAACGGAAGTTTTACGTGTTTTACGACTTGTACTAAGTAAAGTGAAGCACGAGGAGGTGATAGCAGGGCTTAGAATGAGGTATCCCGCGCAGATAAAAAAGGCGGAGGAGTTATTTCAACAATACTATCGGAATAAGTTGAAACCGTTTTGAAATATAAAATCAACAATGCCATTTCCTCTTTTTCTTTCGCTCTTTTCTCACCAACCCCCAACAAGCTGATTCAATGCACAAACCACCAGCTAAATCTTTTCGGCAACCTGCCTTTCGTCTTCATCCCGATCCTAACCAGACATGCTAACCCCCTATGGTAGTAATAGTAGCCCTAAAACCTAAAACCTAAAAACTGATACCTGTTTGATCTCGTAGTTTTTACATCGTCCATACAAATCAAATATTAATTAATATGAAGAAAATGAACCAAAAGGCTAATATCCTTACAGTAGCGGGGAAGGGCGGCACGGGAAAAACCGTGATTGCATCGCTAATACTGAAATTCATGGTGGAAAATGGAGCGGGAAGAGTGCTTGCGATAGATGCCGACCCTGCGTCGTGCCTTCCCAGCACGTTAGGTGTGAAAGTGGATAAGACAATAGGCGATGTAAGGGAAGAGATAGCATCGCCTTCGCAGGTGTTTTTCTCTGAAGACATGCCCACTGACATGCTGATTGAATATAAAATAGGGGAAATACTGGTAAACACACCTCGGTTTTCGGTATTAGTCATGGGTCGCTCTGAAGGTCCCGGCTGCTACTGCTTGATAAATGACATGCTGAGGCATTTTATTGATAAGCTGTCCGTGCGATTCCCTGCAATTGTGATAGATTGCGAAGCCGGGTTGGAGCATCTGAGCCGCAGAACGACTCGCGACGTGGATACGATGATTGTGGTCAGCGACCCCACGAAGAGGGGCATAGACACGGCAACGAACATAAAGAGCATTGCAGAGGAGTTACAGATAAATTTTCGGCACGTGTATCTGGTGTTGAATAAGGTTACCGAGGATGAAGCGGTGAAGAACGCTCTGGCGACGCTGGTAAAGGATAGTGGGGTTGAGCTTATAGGAACAGTTCCGGAAGATGAGAACATAAGAGCGTTTGATTTGGTGGGGAAACCAACAATCGAACTGCCGGAGGATTCTAAAGCGGTTGTTGCAGTGAAGGAGATATTTGAGAAGGTTTATAAAGGTTAACTTTTCTTCTCTTAGTCCTTAGAAAAGGTTTAGATTTATGCTGTGTTGCATAACTTTAATCAGCGGGTTTAAACGCTTAGAGAAATCGATTGTCTTCCTGATCACTCTACTCACGCCATTCCTGACGGTGAGATTGTTACGCTCTATATAAGACGTGTTAATGTAATGCTGTTTCCTGCCAATTTGAGTGCGCTGAGCACTTCCTCCTCGTTTCCAAATACAACTCTCTTCTTGACGTCGGTAACCTCCTCCCCTCTCAATACTTAACAACCTGCCCATATTTCAGGTCAGGCGGTGGCACTTTCTTTGGGTTAGGGGGTCTTCCCCGTCCTTTGTATTCTGGCAGCTCTTCAACGCCATAGACCTCGACCAGTGCGTTTTTGTATGCGTCCCAGTCGTCAGTGGTAAAAATCGGAAGCTCAGTTCTTCTTGCCATAGTGTTCCTTTAGCACGATAGTCCCCTTCCCTTTCTTTCCGTAATCCGGGCACGCCTCGTTTGGACAAAAGAATTCGTCTATGATTACTTCTCCCATTTCGCCAATCCCTTAATTTCCTATGGGAATAAGGGTTATATATACTTTTCTGCGAAATTAGGACACGACCTGATTTTGACTTGCCAAAAAATTATAGTGCCATTTCGTTCTTATATAGCCTTTGCTCTTGAGTTCAGAAAAAACTTCTTCTCCACTCTCTGTTCTTATTATCACACTTGACCACCTCTCTTTTGAACCATCGCTTCCAATAGATATGTCAGCCAGCTCGGTGGAGTAATCATCGCAAGCCTGACAATGCTTTGAATGCCGCGCTTCTGTCTCCTTTAAGGGGATTGAAAGTTTGGTATCCCCCGTATTGGCGTTGAAGAAGCCCTTAGAGGTGCTCATCTTTTCTACATCTTTCATCTCCATACCTCTCTCCTTTATCCACCTGCTCATTTGTTCATACTCGAAATTAGCCATGCAGAAGAGACCAATTACGAATTTTATTGCTGGTGCGAGCTCGAATTTTATATGCTGCAGATGTCTCACCGCTCGAACATGGCAAGGAAGCCCAACGATGCAGATTAGCTCCAGTTCCTTCAAATTCTCCTCCGTAGGATGCCCCTCTTCATCATACCCCCGCTTCTCGTAATACACCTTGAGCATCTCCTCCAATGGATGCACCATCCCCTTTGCAGGACCTTCTGGCATCGGCTCCTTCAACAGCCTCTCTGGCAGTGTATCATCCTTCCTCCCGAACCCCTCTCGCTTGTTGAACATCCTTTCCAGTGCAAATATCCGCTCACCGGTCTTTAAAAACTCTTCCACTCCATAGCCATCCCAGCCGTCACACCGGCAATCATGTCCGCATACTCCTCCGCACCCACGGCAAATGTCAGGAATAGGCAATTAACCGCGGAATCAACCGCAGCAGTGAAGTTCTGGAACAATATCGTCAAGTCTACCTTTTTTTCACTCGTATCAAACGGATCAACCTTCATCGGCTGCCCCACTATCTCAGCCGCAATCGTATATCCGCTGACATGACAGCCTCCTCGGTTCGCAGTTGCGAAGTTCAATCCTATGCCCATCGCTCCCCTCGGGTCGTATGCAGGAAGCTCAAGCCCCTTCACCTGCATCGTATAGTATTCCGAACCTTTTCCTATCTTCTCTGCTGCTTTCCTCGTTCCATCAGCCAGGACATCACCAAAACCTTCTCGCTTCGCAATAAGCTCCGTCATCCTCACCACTGCTTTATCATCACCGAATTTGAGTTTGAAACCAACATCCTTCCTGGAAATCATCTCTTTCTCGAAAAGTTCCATCGCAAATCCTATGGTATTGCCCACGGAAATCGTGTCTAACCCATATTCGTTACATATATGATGACAAAATATGAACTTTTTGTCCATTTTTCTATTATTTGATAGTAT
>JAGXOR010000135.1 GCA_023659785.1 Methanomicrobia archaeon LH_S13 | reverse complement strand
AGGCATTTTGGTCAGGATAGACGCACCGACATCAGTTAATGCGAGTGCGGTTCGAGAGTTTCTTGAAAAAGAGCTGGATACCGAAGTGAGTTATTACGAGACGGATAAAGAGGGGACCTACGAATACGAGATAAGGAAGAGCATTACAAAAGAGCAGTTGTCTGAGGTGTTAAAGGGGATTAACGGTAGTATAGCGAAAAAAGCAACCGGCGAAGATTTCTTTGAGGATGCCATAACTCCGGGAACAAGAGACGAGACTCGCAAAATAATAGAGACGAAAATAAATATGCTGGGATTAGCGAGCACCACTACAAGAACGGTGGGGAATAACCTCATGATTATAGATTTTGCAGGCATAGACATCAGAACCGCAAAAGATATTGTAGGCAAGCCAGGGAAGTTTGAGATACGGATGCAGACAGAAGGAGTGGGAGGTGGCGTAAAGAAAGGACAAAGATTGGAAGAGATTGACAATATCACCACTCACGTGGTGTATGGGAGCGAGGGAATAGAACGCGTTGGAACAATGCCAACGAGTCAGACAAAGAGCTGGCGGGGGGAGGAGACAGAAGAATGGGGAGCTCCTTTTTCGTTAACTGAGGAAGGAGCAATCGCATTAAATGATTCTGCTGTTGAACATGGTGCGATAAACAACCCTGAGGACCATCAACTGGCAATGCTGCTTGACAACGAAGTGGTGTACAGCGCACCGATAGCAGATGAAGCATGCAAGAGGCTGAGAGAGGAGCTTATTTACACGTGGACTGCAAACACAGGGACCGGAGACGAAGGAAGAAGTGAGGCAAGAGAGCTAATAATACACTTAAAAGCAGGTGCGTTACCTGTAAATGTGAATGTAATAGGTTCAGGAGAAGTGCCGGCATATCTGGGAGCGAAATTCAAAGAAGGAGCAATAATTGCGGGATTGCTTGCTCTTATTTCCGTTACGCTTGTCGTGGGCTTGCGATACCGGGAGAAGAAGATAGTTTTGCCGCTGTCTTTCGCACTTCTCAGCGAAGTAATTCTGATATTGGGTTTCGCAACGGTGATAAACTGGCAGTTGGATTTGCCGAGCATCGCGGGGATAATAGCGGTAATCGGCACGGGAGTGGACCAGTTAGTGATAATAACGGATGAGGTGCTTTCGGGAGGTCGTTCTTCTGCAAAAATGTATCGTAAACGAATATCGTTTGCATTCGGTATAATATTTATTTCTGCGGCGACTACCATCGTGGCAATGCTTGCGCTTGCTTTCATGGCGCTTGGCACATTAAGGGGATTTGCAATTGTGACCATTTTTGGGTTGCTATTTGGTATTTTTATTACGAGACCGGCTTATGCGAGGATAATAGAATCGATAGTGTGAAAATGAAGGATAAGATGCGAGTGCCTGTACGTTCTTCCATACAGGAGATAGAAGAATACAAGCCGGGGAAGTTGGTAAAGGGAGCGCTAAAGCTGAGTTCGAATGAACACCCGTTAGGCCCAAGTCCAAAGGTAATAAGAGAAATAGTTAAGAGCATAGAAGAGGAGGAGCTGAAGCTGAGCAAGTATCCATGGGAAAAAAACGAGGCTGAGCTCAGGAATGAGATTTTAAGATATGTCAGTGTTAGTGCCAGTGCCAGTGCTCGTATGAAAAAGGATAACATCGTTTTAGGTGCAGGGGTAGATGGTGTTTTAGACACGCTTGTTAAGATATTTATTGCGAATGGTGATGAAGCGCTAATACCTGTACCCACTTTTTCTCTCTACGAGTCACTTGTAAAAATAGCCGGGGGTGTGCCGAGGTATGTAAAAAGAAAAAGGGGGTTCAGCATACCTGTCGAGGAATTAATTTCATCATGTAACAAAAAAACAAAGCTCATTTTCATCTCTTCTCCTAATAACCCAACTGGGAATTGCATACCAGAGGATGAATTGCGATTGATAATAGAATCAGTGGATGCAATGATTATAATAGACGAAGCGTATGTGGAATTTGCAGATTCATCGTTGGTGAACCTGGTGACGGAGTACGAAAATGCCGTCGTAGTGAGAACCTTTTCAAAAGCTTTTGGTCTTGCAGGGCTGAGGATTGGATATGGAATAATTCCGGAATGGCTCACAAGCGCATATAAAAAAATTTTAATTCCTTTTTCCGTAAACAGCATTGCTATAAAAGCGGCAATAGCATCATTGCGAGACCACGAGTATTTGCGTAAAACTGTGGAGCTGGTGAAGCAGGAAAGAGCATTTCTAACGGAAAATTTACAGCGTGTGTTCAAGGTTTATCCATCGAAAGCCAATTTCGTGCTCGTAGATGTTTCACCCGCGAAATCGTCTGAGGTGTATGCAGAGCTGATGAAGAGAGGGATAATAGTACGGGATTGTTCTTCGTTTAGAGGTGCTGGAGATTCTTTTATCCGGGTCACAGTAGGAACAAGGGAACAGAATGAGCTCGTTGTAGAGGCGTTGATGGGTAAATAAACAGATGTTTTTAGAAACAAAAGAAGGAAAAACGAAGATATTAGTACCGAAACAACGCACAAAGTCAATTTTTTATAATCCAAAGATGGAACTGTGCAGGGATATAGACATAGCGGGAGTAGCTGCTTTTGTTTCACCACTACCTTCACAACAAGCTCCTCTGACTTACATAGACGCACTTGCGGGAACAGGCGTAAGAGGAGTTAGAGTAGCAAAAGAAGTTGGGCTCGCAATAGCTATTAACGACCGAAGCAAGTCTGCTTATGAACTCATAAAAAAAAATATAAAGTTGAATAAGATAGGAGAGAGCGCGAAAGCGTATAACGAGGATGCGAATGTGATTCTATTGCAAAACAAATACGATTTGGTGGATATAGACCCCTTTGGGTCGCCAGTTCCGTTTCTGGACGCCGCTTGTAAATCAGTGAAGAAGCTGCTGCTGACTACAGCGACAGATACCGCACCATTATGCGGTGCTCATCCCGGTGGCTTGAGGAGATACGATGCAAAAACCCTTAACACCGAATATCATAAGGAAATAGCGACACGTATTCTCTTGGGTAGAATAACGAGAGACCTGTGCAAATATGACAGGGCAATACTGCCGCTGCTATCTTATTCCAAGGCGCATTTCATAAGGGTCATAGCACGAGTGGAAAAAGGAGCGAAAAAAGCGGATGAGAGCATGAAAAGACTTGGCTTCATTGCTCATTGCTTCTCTTGTGGCAATAGATTCGCTTTTTCATGTTCCGAGCTGCTGGAAATGAGCCTAAAAAAGAAATGCGATGTGTGTGGCGCGAAAATTCACATTGCAGGTCCATTGTATCTGGGAGCGATAAAAGAGAAGGGGTTTTGCGAACAGGTACATGAAGAACTGGGAAGAAGAGAAATGGGTAAGCCCAAAGAAGCGATTAAAATCGTCGCGACGTGCATAGATGAGTTAGATATACCTTTTTATTACGAGCATCACGCGATATGCAAGGCTTTAAAAGTTACTCCCTCTCCCCTCTCTTCTTTGATTGATACTTTGCGCTCAAATGGTTTTTACGCAAGCAGAACACATTTTTCTGATAGCGCGTTTAAGACAGATGCGAGGATGGAGGAGATAAAAGAGATTTTGAAAAAGGTTATGAAAAGTTGGGCTTCATCCCGAAAGTCAATGTAAATCACGGTAACACCCTGCAGATTATCTCAG
>JAGXOR010000134.1 GCA_023659785.1 Methanomicrobia archaeon LH_S13 | reverse complement strand
TAACCATTCACAGGCACCCCACCCCCCTCTAATACTATCAAATAATAGAAAAATGAACAAAAAGTTCATATTTTGTCACTATACTGGCAGGTGTTGACTTTACACCCCTTGTGCCCTATCTTTTGGATAGTCCAGAGAATATAGAGAAAGTGATTAAAAGAGCTTATGAGCATGCCAAATATATTTTAATGGGTGCAGCAATGACCTTAAGGAGCAATCAACGCATAAGATTCTTTGAACTCTTGAAGAAAAACTTTCCTGAACTCATACCCTCTTTCAAAGAATTCAAATCCAGAACTTTTTAGTAACCGGGAAGAGCGAAAGATTGGATAGAACGCGGCTGTCCAACAATTCAAAATCGGAAGAAAAGGGAAGGCAAATAGAGCTTTAAATCCAAAAAGGAGTGAAATTTGTGGTCTCAACAGTAATTGCGGGACAGTTCCTATACTTCAAACTGATATAAAAAGACTAAGAGCTTAGCTGCCTAAATGCAGCTGGAGATACATGGCAAAAGTATCTTCTGATGCCTCTGCGTGCTTCGCGTATTCTGCGGTAAAACCCGGAGATAGAAGATTTAGAAGTTATTACTTTTAACGAAGATGCGACTTATACTTATATATTTATAAAGAAGATATTTTAGTAAAGGTTTTGCGAAGCAAAAAGGTGAGGGGGTTGAGTTAAAATGAGTGTAGATGCAATGGTTTTTGAAGGAATGGAAGAGGAAGAAGAGGAAATAGAGGAAGAAGAGGAAATAGAAGAGGAAGAGAGATATGTAAAAGAGGAGGAGAAGGAGTGCGGCGGAACAGAGAAAGAGAAAGAGATGGTGAGCATAATGGAAAGGTTGAAGAAGCGGGAGAAGAAAGAGAAAGCCGCCGACCTCGTAAGTAAATTGAGAGGGAAGAAGAAGACGAATAAGAAGATAATGCCTTATGAAATATATGCGACTTCGGGAGAGTGAGTATCAGGATAGGGATATTTGCTCAATTTTGAATTTGTATCGTAATTTGGTCATTTGGATTTTAAGGCTTTAGGCACATTTATCTTTGTACTATCCCTCCTATGGACTACACAATAGTTGACACATTGCTTGACGTAAGGAAGAAGAAAATAGAACCATTTTGCGAAGAGAGGCTGAACAGTGGGACAAATGCGTACGAAATTATTAACGAAATGACCGAGGGCCTCAGGGAAATAGGGGAAGGATACAGAGAGATATATTTTGACGCAGAGCTTATGGTTTCAGGCTGGAATGCGAAAAAAACATTACAGATTCTTAAGCCGCTGTTGCAAGAAGAAGTAAAAGTAGAGATGCAAGACACGGTAGGAAAAGTCGTTATCGGCACTGTCAAAGGAGACGTGCACGACATAGGAAAAGAGATAGTCAATATAATGCTATCCGCCGAAGGTTTTAAGGTCATTGACCTGGGGACAGATGTTGAAAAGGAAAAATATGCGGAAGCTGTCCGAGAAGCCGGAGCGGATATTCTCGCGATGTCTGCCTTACTGACAACAACACGTGAATACCTGGCAGAGGTTATACAATATTTCAGAGTAGAAGGTCTGGGGGTTAAGATAATGATTGGCGGCGCTGCAGTCAGTAAAGAATATGCTGAGGAAATCGGTGCCGATACCTACGGCAAAGATGCTGTTGATGCTGTCAGGAAGGCGAAGGAGCTTTTGGGGAAATAATATTCTAATATGCAGAAGAAAGAATTAACGCTTTCAGGGACAATCGTATATGGCGATGACTTTGAAGAGAGGGAAGGGCATGTGGTAGTTGAGCAGGGGAAGATAAAAGAAATTGCTACCGATAAGAAAGTGGAGGCACATGCAGAAGGCATTATAATTCCCTCTTTCATCAATGCACATACGCATATCGGCGATTCTGTAGGAAAAGAACCTGATTTTATGCCCATAGAAAAGTTAGTGGGTCCGGAAGGGTTCAAGCACAAAATATTGGCTGAAACACCTTATAACGACCTTGTTTCTTCGGTGAGAGATACCATTGATGACATCTTTGCCACAGGAACGGGAATGTTTGCAGATTTCCGAGAAGGTGGTGTTTTGGGTGTTAAAGCACTGAAAGGAGCTTTTAGTTTGACTGGCAGGCGAGAAAAGTTAAGCATGAAAATATTTGGCCGACCTGCGGCTGGAGCGGAAAAGGACGAATTACAAATTTTTAAGTCAGTAGATGGAATAGGCATTAGCAGTGTTGCAGACTATCCACGGGAGGACTTGAAACTTTTAGCGGAAAAGGCAAAAAGGAAGGGGAAAATGTTCGCACTGCACGCTGGCGAAAGAAATACAGAGGACATAAAAGGTGCGATAGAACTTGAGCCGGATTTCATCGTACACCTTACAAAAGCATCGCGGGAAGATTTCAAGCGTATGCAGGATAAGAACATAGCGGCTGTCGTTTGCATTCGGTCCAACTTAGTGACCGGGTTGGGGTTTCCTCCTTTGCCACAGATGCTCGAAGCAGGCGAAGCAGGGTTAACGGTAGGCGTTGGCACGGATAACGTAATGCTCAACTCGCCAGACATATTTTCTGAAATGGAATTCATATCGAAGATTTTTCCGCTTGATGAAAAGGAAGTGCTTAAGATGTGTACGCTCAATTCCGCAAAGGTGCTGAAGGAGGAGAAATTCATTGGTTCAATAGAGGAAGGGAAAAAGGCGAATTTGTTGGTTATCCGAAACGACACACCAAATATGAGAGGAGTGAGGAACCCGATAAAAGGAGTAGTGAGAAGAGCGACACGTAATGACATAGCGGCGGTAATATATGAAAGGGAAATTGTGAACACGAATAACGGTAAATGAAGTTTTGGGGACTCTAATTCTAATAGGCGGCATGAATTACGATGAAAATGAGAGAGAGTAGGAAATAGAAAGGGAAGATATTCGTAACCATTGTTGAATTAGAAAGGTATAGAATGAGAAGATAAAAAATAGATGTTTTTGGGGATTGTAAGATTTATCTGGTAAACACAGGGACAAAAGATGTTCCAATTGAAGTTATAGGTTTTTATGTTGCTGAACCTGGAACAGAAACTTATGAGCCAGTAACAACTTCTCCAACAACAGGAACTATTAAAAAAGATGCTACTCAGGAGATAAATTTTACAGGGCTTTCTACAGGAAAGCACAAACTAATTGTAAAAATTTATGGAAATAGAATGGATTATGGTTATTTGACTTGTACTGGTCCTTCTATTGCTTGTTATGATGATTCAGATTGTTATGATGGAGATCCTTGCACAACAGATACTTGTAATGATCCTGGCACTTCAACAAGTAGTTGTACCCATACCCAAATAACTAATTGTATTGATAATGATGATTGTTGCCCTACTAACTGCGATGCCACAAATGATAATGATTGTGGTGCAGTTTGTGGAGATGGAGCTGTAAATCAACCATCAGAAGAATGTGAGAATGCTGATTTAAGTGGATGCACTCCACCTCACGGAACTTGTGATGAGATAACTTGTTCTGGCTCTTGCAGTTGTGAATATAACTTAAAATGCGATGGTTCAACCTGTGCTGTTAACTCTGCTGACTATAATAATTATTGCGTTGCTCCGGCTTATTTTGAATGCCATGTAGATACAAGTTGCGCATCTGGCGGCTTCATCCCAAAACTAAGAAATAATCTTCAATAGCGTAATCTTCAGATTTTT
>JAGXOR010000133.1 GCA_023659785.1 Methanomicrobia archaeon LH_S13 | reverse complement strand
CTATCAAATAATAGAAAAATGGACAAAAAGTTCATATTTTGTCATCATATAAAGAGGCACGAATAATCAGCAATATACGCTCATTGCATCCCAAAAGGAATTATTCTATATTGTCTGGAAAACACCTCACACTTGAAGAAAGTTGAAAATTCGATAAGTTATTTCGCGGCAAGCCCTTAGAATGTTATTAACGAGGTAAGTAAAAAAATGAGTGAAGAAATTTCCAGAGCTGAACCAGTTTACACTGGGGAAGGGAAGATGAAAATATTGACGAAAGAAATGAAGGAAGGAATCTTTTATCTCGTTTCTTACGAGGGCGAGAAATATGCAGTGCGAAAACTCGATGAAAATAGAGTTGAGTTCCGAGAAGTGGAAGAGTGATCTTTTATATTGGAGCCCCCATAAAAGGAGAAATAACAGCAAAAATAAGTAGAGAAAAGATTATAATAGATAAGAGGGATTTCCAACCATGCCATGGTAAAGAGGTTGAAGAGTGGAGTTGGAAACGGGTGAAGATGGAAAAAAGGATAGTTCATGTGGATAAAGAAGGGATTATCACAAAAGAAAAAGTATCACAATCCCCAGCATAATAGTTTTGCCTGATAAGGGTAAATATCATTCGAAATACTATTGCACTCTACTTCTAACAGGCTCAAGCACCTCGTTTAAATACCCTTCCTATCTGAGCATCTTGAGTTTATTCCAACCTTATCGCAGGAATCCAATCGTTGTATTCTTTTCCATTTGCATCAATGAATTCTGTGCAGTTTATCACTCCTCCTGTTACGTCCTTGCTTCTCGCATGGATTATCTGAGGATAAGAGCCTGTTATTATGGTGTAGTTGTATTTATATTCCAGAACCAGTATCAAATATGTCAAATTGAGTTACTACAATATTTCCAATCCATATAAGGTCATCACTGCCCGCTTGATTTATCGTAACATCTTCAATAATGCTGATGATTTCCTCTTGTGTCATGTTCGACACATCTATCGCCCCTAATTCGGGACCTGCTCCGTCCAAATCCAGGATGCTGTCAATATAGGAATAATATGAATCACCGTAAACACCGTCTATCCCAGGAGAAAGCACGAGTATCGTGTAGTTTCCTGTATCAGCATCGCTGTCAACTTTTATTCGCTTGTAGAAGTTGTAAGTCGGATGCCTTACTGTCAAATCCATAACACCTGCGAGGTCATCGCTACCTGCCATATTAATCGTAGCATCTTTGAGCATATCTAAAATCTGGTCTTGCGTTTTTGAACGGAGTTTGCTTACATCTCCAGTGCAATAGTAATCAATTATATGATTGAGTATATCAGAGGCGTTATCGCCATAGCCATCTCCGTAGTATCCGTCCCTCCCTGGAACAGATACCCATATTTTATAGGTATAATCTGAGTCAGGTGGTGGAGCTCTACCGCCGCCACCTCCGCCACCATCACCTGATATCATTGAAGAAACTGTTGCATATCCAGAAACATTAATTGTTTTTGAGAATGAGTTGTTTTCTACTGGGATAGACTCATTTGTAATTCCCGGAACCCCTGGATAACTCTCTTCGTATAATCCTGCTCCACCTCCTCCTTTTGGTGAAATTGTAATGATGTCTACATGGTCAGTCCCTGTAGCGGTTCCGGTTATTACAAATTTTCCTCCTGGTTGAACTGTGTCTGATGATAAATTTGTAGTAAGACCGGCTGAAATCAATCTAATTGCGATCGCTCCGTCATTCTCTTCTCCGGAAACATCTTCTCCTACCGAATAATCTCCGTCGATGAACCCTTCTATTGTGTATGAACCGGGGAGATATCCCGCTGTTGAAATCACTGTATAAAATGTTCCGTTTTCTATTGGAATATCCACAGCCTTTACGATGTCATCCATTGCAATATCCACAGAATCCCCCTCGCTTGCGGACCCTTTAACAGCCACATTTTCGCCTATTATACATGTTGAAGGCATATCGAATACGATTTTTCCTGTGGTGAGTGCATTAACCCCAACACCATCCCCTTTCTCTTTTATCGCAATTTCACTGTCTGAAAAAGTATCAATTGCCATAAATGTAGGGACTGTATAAATCGAGACACCATATAACCCCTCCATTCCTGTCCCGCTTCCTCCTTTTGGTGATATTGTCACGATTTCAACGTAACCAAAAGAAGTATTCCCGGATAATTCGAAACTGTCGCCGACAAGAACTGTATTCTTTGAGAGACTTGCATCCAGGTAAGGATAAGAAATCAATCTTATTGTGGTGCCTCCATCCGTTTCTATACCCGCAGCCTCTATCTCTTCAAAAGAATCAAATAGACAATCTATATAAACATCTATTTTGTACGTACCGGTTGTCAATCCCACCGTGTCCCACTCCACTTCAAATTCTTTGTTCTCGTCCATGGGCTCATCATTAAAGTATGCCGTATCTCCATCTTCTATAAGTATGTCAACTTTGTTACCACCGCTAACTGTCCCTTTAATCATTACCTCGTCTCCTATCACTACAATTTCTGGTATATCGAAAGTCACCTTCACAGGTTCAAGCTTTACCTTTTCTTCATCTTCGTCTTTTGCCCCTGCAACATCAGCAGGAGCTGCGAATCCATCAGTTTCGTTTGGCACTGCACCTGTAACGTGGTAGGTATCATATACGTGCATCGTATAGATTCTTTCAGCAAAAGCAACGCGACATGTGTCAATCTTAATATCCGCAATACCATCACTTCCGGTCTTTATCCATGCCGCAGTAGCTGCACCCGGACTCCCTTCCCCGGTCCCCAAACTTACAATATCAGCGGTATCTTTTATGTATGGCTCATCCCCCCCTGTAACGTTTTCAATCGCAAAGTAGTAATAATAGTTTGGAAATCCTGTAACTGTCAATATAATATCCCATCCTTTGTAAACAACCTCTTCTACAGCGTCTATCGAAAGTTCCGACGAACGAACGGTAAACTCGTATTCCGGCGATGACACATCAACGTCGTTACAGGTAGCTTTGTCTGTTGTTATCCTCACCTTCCACACACCGGTATCCCACCAAGCAGTATCCAAATGATCCCAAACAACATCGTTAATATCTGCAGTTGGACCTACTGTTATCTCTGAATCATTTGCATCTATCTTTTTCGTCCTATAGAATCCATCAGGGTCAATCAATTTTATTTTGACTTTACCCCAATTCCTATCCGCAGCATTCTTCATTAGACCTCCGAAGTTTGGGTTAATACGAACCTGTAGTCGCGTTCCCATGGGTATGCTCATACCAACAACAGAGTCAGTAGTGCCCTCAAGGAAGACATTGGCTGCGATTATAGGTTCATCAACTATTATATCAGCAACGGTCCCTTCCCTACTTGTGACATTGTAAGGTCCTATTTTAGTCGTAATTGGCACGTTAAAATCGGTATTATCGGCGACTACAATGAGCCCACCATCTGCGGTAGTATCAGCCATTCCATAAAAAGCACCACCGCTCGATATGATGGCAGAAACATTAAGACCTCTCTCTCCACAGTAAACAATATTTCCTCGCTCTATTGCGCCCGCGCTATCTCTTGCGGAAGTCGGTGCCAGCGCACCGAAGATTGAAGCGAATATAATCGCCGCCAGTGCAACGCCCTTTTCAACAGTTCCAGTTTTCATACTCTTATGTGGTTTTAGGTGTATGCAAATACCGCAACCCCAATACTAATGCCGAT
>JAGXOR010000132.1 GCA_023659785.1 Methanomicrobia archaeon LH_S13 | reverse complement strand
ATTGATAGCATCACACGAAGAGGTTTGAAACAAAATGGTTGAATCTCATAACCTGATAATGAACAAATAAGGAATAAGAGAAGTGCCAAAAGCAGAAGACATTAAGAAGGTGCTGGTAATAGGCTCAGGTCCAATACAGATAGGTCAGGCTGCCGAGTTCGATTTCTCCGGTTCGCAAGCTTGCAGGGCTTTAAGAGAAGAAGGCGTGGAAGTTGTGCTCGTGAATTCTAACCCCGCAACGATAATGACCGATTTTGAGATGGCGGATGTTATATACATAGAACCGCTGGTGGCGGACGTGGTAGCGAAGATAGTGGAAAATGAACGTCCTGATGGTATATTGGCGGGTTTGGGTGGACAAACAGCATTGAACATGACGGCAGAATTAGCAGAACTCGGCGTATTATCAAAATACGATGTAAAAGTTCTTGGCACTCCTTTAGAAGCCATCTATGACGCAGAAGATCGAGAGAGATTCAAACAAACGATGGAACACATAAACGAGCCGATACCGAGAGGCGTAACGGTTAATTCCGTGGCGGAAGCTGAGGAAGTTGTAGATGAGTTGGGTCTACCGCTTATAATCAGACCTTCTTACACCCTGGGAGGTATGGGTGGAGGAATAGCGAGGACGCTGGAGGAGCTGAGGGGGATAGTAGCTTATGGGCTACAAGTATCGAGGATTCATCAGGTTTTAGTAGAAGAGAGCGTGCTTGGCTGGAAAGAGATAGAGTACGAGGTGATGCGTGATGCAAAGGACACGTGCATTACGATATGCAACATGGAAAACCTCGATGCGATGGGCCTTCACACCGGCGAATCAATAGTGGTCACACCTACACAGACTTTAACCGATGAGGAGCATCAGATGCTGAGGTCCGCAGCGATAAAAATAATACGTGCGTTACGAGTAGAAGGTGGCTGTAATATCCAGTTGGCATTAAAGGAAGGCTTGTACAGAGTAATAGAAGTAAATCCTCGTGTGTCAAGGTCGTCTGCACTCGCATCAAAGGCTACGGGGTATCCAATTGCACGCGTAGCGGCGAAGATAGCAATAGGGCTTCATCTGGATGAGATAAAGAATGACGTGACTGCGGAGACGCCCGCTTCCTTCGAGCCGGCAATAGATTACGTAGTGGTTAAGATACCGAGATGGCCCTTTGATAAGTTCTCGAATGCTGATAGAACCTTAACGACATCAATGAAGAGCACAGGAGAAGTAATGGCGATAGGGCGGACTTTTGAAGAGGCGTTACAAAAAGCTATTCGCTCCCTAGACATAGACAAGGACTTTGGGGCAGGGAATGAGAAATGGTCAGAAGCGGAGTTGAAACGTCTTTTAGAAATTCCAACGGATGATCGAATCCTTGCGATTTACGAGGCTTTGAAACGAGGTATTAGCATAGAGGAGATAGCTGAGCTTAGCTGTATAGACCCGTTCTTCATAAAAAAGATAGAGAAGATAACGCAGTTAGAGTCACGATTAAAGGAAAATTTAGGAGGTAATTTGAGAAAAGCGAAGAGAATGGGGTTCGCTGATGAGCGGATTGCATCGCTAACCAGTAGAAGCAGAGAGGAGATAAGCGACCTCAGAAGAAACGAAGGAATTATCCCTACCTACAAGATGGTGGACACGTGTGCAGCGGAATTCGAGGCGAAAACGCCTTATTTCTATTCCTCTTATGAGCAAGAATGTGAATCAGAGCCCACAAACAGAAAGAAGGTGTTGATTATTGGTGCTGGTCCTATCAGAATAGGACAGGGAATCGAGTTTGATTATTGTACCGTTCACGCAGTCAAGGCATTAAAGGAGGAAGGAATAGAAGCGCACATCATAAATAACAACCCGGAGACCGTGTCCACAGACTATGATACCTCAGATAAGCTCTTCTTCGAGCCTTTGACGCTTGAAGACGTGATGAACGTGATAGAGTGCGAGAAATACGACGGTGTGATGGTGCAGTTTGGCGGTCAGACCTCGGTCAACTTAGCGGTGCCACTGAAGCGCGAACTGGAAAGGTTAGGGTCAAAGACGGTAATCATGGGGACCGACCCGAAAAACATGGATATGGCAGAAGATAGGGAGATATTCAGTAAGTTCCTTCTACGTCTGCGAATTCATCAGGCTGATAGCGGATATGCAACCTCACTGGAAGTAGCGAAGGAAGTAGTATCGAGGATAGGTTTCCCCGTGCTTGTTCGTCCCTCTTACGTCTTGAGCGGGAGAGCAATGGAGATAGTGCAGGACGAAGAAGATTTGGTTAGATACATGCGTGAGGCGGTGCGAGTATCGAAGGAGAAGCCAGTGCTAATAGACAAATTCCTGAAAAAGGCTACTGAAATAGACGTAGATGCGGTATGCGATGGCGAAGAGGTTCTGATTGGTGCGGTAATGGAGCACATAGAGGAAGCGGGCATTCATTCCGGCGATTCTGCTTGCGTTATTCCACCGCAATCATTATCTAAGGATGTTATGGAGACGGTAAGGGGCTATGTGCGTGGAATAGCGCTCGGATTACAGATAAAAGGGCTGCTTAATATTCAGATGGCGGCTAAGGATGATGTGGTTTACGTGCTGGAAGTGAATCCGAGGTCGAGTAGGACGATACCATATGTTGCGAAGGCAACGGGAATACCACTTGCAAAGCTCGCGGCTAAGGTGATGTTGGGGCACAAATTACGTGATTTGGAATTTGAAGAGGTAGAACCGGGACATGTAGCAGTGAAGGAGGTCGTATTGCCTTTCTTGAAGTTTATGGATGTGGACACTATATTAGGACCTGAGATGAAGAGCACGGGCGAAGTGATGGGGATAGATGACGAGTTCGATAAGGCGTTCTTCAAGTCCGAACTTGCGGCTGATAATCCGTTGCCATTAGAGGTGGGTAGTACGGTCTTCATTTCGGTATGTAAAGAGGACAGAGAGGTGATAGGGGATGTTGCACACAAATTAAAAAAAGCGGGGCTGTCATTCGTTGGCACAGAAGGCACGGTGGGATATCTAAGGCAGCAGGGGATAGACGCAAAGAAGTTAAAGAAGTTGCAAGAGGGGTCTCCGAATGTGATAGAAATGATGCACTCGCAGGAGATAAAATTGGTGATAAATACGCCCACGGATAAACAGTCCTATAAGGACGGATACCAGATACGGAGGGCTTGTATTGAACTTGGTATTCCGTATATAACAACGATGCAGGCGGCGAAGGCTGCGGCATATGCTATATTGGGGATGAAAGGTAGCGAAATAGAAGTGAAGTCGGTGAATGAGTATTTCGAGGATAATTTGACAAAAAAGGATATTACACGGGTTAAAAGCATTACGGGAAGGTTAAAATGAATGAAAAAGAATTAACAGAGCTAATAGAAAAAGGCGAAGATTCATTCACCGAATTCAAAGAAGAGAAGGTACACAAGGGCGTCACAAATCAAGATAAGGAAATGTTGAGGGTTGAAAATATCAGTCGTAACAACTCTGAGCCCCCTCTCACGGTCAATATAGAAAAGATCAAAATCAATAAAGAAATAGTTTTATGTATCTACATATCTAAAGGACCGGAAAGACCTTATAGGACTAACCGAGGTGTATATTACATCAGGTCAAGTTCTGGAAAAAGACAGGTAACCAGAGAAGAACTCTTGCGACTTTACCAAGCAACACGTTCCAGGTTATGAGATTCAACCATTTTGTTTCAAACCTCTTCGTATGATGCTAT
>JAGXOR010000131.1 GCA_023659785.1 Methanomicrobia archaeon LH_S13 | reverse complement strand
ATATTGTCCAAACTGCAATTTGGAAATTCCAGAAGAAGCAAAGTTCTGCCCTAAATGTGGATTTAATTTAAAGAAAAATGCTAAAAGCCCTGAAAAGGTAGCGGTATCGCCAAACATAAATGTATCACCAACGATTTCAGCATCAGGTGAGGAAGCAAAAGTTGAGTTCTCTCCGCATGTAAATGTTTCACCTGTGATAGCGCTTGAATCTATTACAAAGCCAACTGAAGATGAGATTTTAAAACGAATTGAAAAGCTTGATAATGAGATTAAAATGATTTCAACCGTTGAAAGTAGCGATTTGAGGCAATTAGAAGCGAAATACAAGCGAGAAGATTTGGTTAGGATACTTGAATCCTTCAGAATCCTGCAAAGAATAAAAGAGATGACAAATGAAGACCACACAATCACAGAATATATGGAGCAGCTAAATCTGTTGAGAAATTATGTAAAAGAATTTGATGAAGCACTAATAAAAGACTTAGAAAATGTTATTTTGCGTATAAACGCTGAAATTTTGCCAAATGAGATTGTTCGAGAACAAAAGAGCGAGCTAAGAAGGGTTTGCTTGAACGAGATTGATGTTTGGATAAGTGAGTTCTTGAAGGGGTGAATAAAGCAATAATATCCGGAAAATTACCCCACTTATATATTTAGAATCTAAGTTATAATTGGTGATGCAAAGGTGCTGGTAGAAGTATCTTCACTATATTTACGATTGAAAAGAAGATGGTCGCAAAGGTGTGGGTAAGTTGAAAGAGGAGAGAATTGACGAGATAAAGATAAAATTGACTTGAGGTAAGGTGATGATGGGGTTGTTTGGGAAGCAAAAGATAGAGGGCAAAACTGCAAGAGAGTGGTATGATTTAGGAATTGAAGCAAAAGATTCTGAGAAGAAAGTAGAATATTTCACGAAAGCTTTGAAGATCGACCCAAAAGATGCAGCTGCATGGAATAACAAAGGACTTGCCCTTGAGCATTTAGAAAGACACGAAGAAGCGATAAGATGCTGTGATAAGGCTTTGGAAATAAACCCGAAGGATGCTGATGCATGGAATAACAAAGGATTTGTCCTTGAGCATTTAAAAAGACATGAAGAAGCGATAAGGTGCTATGATAAGGGTTTGGAGATAAATCCGAAGGATGCTTATGCATGGAATATAAAAGGATTTGCCCTTCATCATTTAGAAAGACACGAAGAAGCGATAAGGTGCCATGATAAGGCTCTGGAGATAAATCCGAAGGGTGCTGATGCATGGAATAACAAAGGATTTGCCCTTTATCATTTAGAAAGATACGAAGAAGCGATAAGGTGCTGTGATAAGGCTTTGGAGATAAATCCGAAGGATGCGGTTGCATGGAATATGAAAGGACTTGCCCTTGATGGTTTAAAAAGACACGAAGAAGCGATAAGGTGCTATGATAAGGGTTTGGAGATAAATCCGAAGGATGCTGATGCATGGAATAACAAAGGAATTGCCCTTTATCATTTAGAAAGATACGAAGAAGCGATAAGGTGCTATGATAAGGCTTTGGAGATGGAGATAAATCCAAAGTATGCGTATACATGGAACAACAACAAAGAAATTGCAGAGGAGAAATTAAGAGAGCAACAAAAGAAGTTTAAACCTCTGCGTGAAGAGTCATTAAATGCAATTAGTAAAGCCCAATCCACATTACAAAACGCAAAGAAACTCGGCATAAATACAAAGAATGAAGAGGAAAAGCTGAATAACGCAAAACTAAAGCTCGATGAAAAGCTTTTTTCGGTTGCAACCAAACTTGCAAAACAAGCTGAGGGAGAAGCTTTGAAAGTTAAGCAAGATTATGAAAGGTATAAAGAAACCTCTGAATTCGTTTCTTCAATTAAATCCGAAATATCCAGGATCAAAAGCTCAGGTGTTAAAATACCAAAATCCACTGAACTAATAAAACACGCAAAATCGGAACTAAATAGACATCATTTTGGAAGAGCGAAGGAATTAGCAGAAGAAGCAAAGAAGATAGCATCAGAAAGAAAATCAGGATACAACTTAGCATTTAAATCTATTTCTGATGCTGAAAGGATTTTGGATGAAACAAAAAATAAAGGCGTAGTAATTTCAAGCGATTTATTGGCGAAATCAAAACAAGCATTTGATAGTGGAGATTACGAAGAATCAGTCAGATTATCAGAAGAATTGAAGAGCCTTGTAAATAATAGGGAAATAAAATACCGAGAGGCAAGAGATTGGATAAAATCAGCAGAATCTGCAATAGAAAAGGCAAAAGAGTTTGGCTGTGATATATCTGAAGCTGAAGAGTTATTAAACAGAGCGAGAACAGGATTTGAGGAGGGGAATTATACTCAGGCTATTTCAGATGCCAGCAGAAGTGAAGAAATAGCAAAGGAAATAAAAGAGAAATCAAAGCCGGAAATAGAAGTAGGTCTATCCGAAAAAACGTTCCAACCAAAGGTATGGGAAGAAATCTCGCTGAACATCTTTAACAAAGGAAATGCGCATGCTAAGGATATAGAAATAGGATTATCGGACGAAGTGAAAGTAAAAGGCTTGGAGATAATAAGAAGTCTAAATGCGGGAGAGAAGAGGGATTTAAATGTGAGTTTTAAGCCCCTAGAAGTAGGAAGAGTTCCTTTAGAAATTAGTACTGATTTTAAGGATTTTGAAGGAGAGGGATACGAAGATAAGAAAACAGTGCACATAGACGTTGGAGAAAAAGAAAAAGAATACAAGAAACAAAAACAAGCAGAAATAATTGTTGAACGTGCAATCTACGACCCCTGCAAGCACAATTTTATTGAAAGGCAATTGCCACGGATGAATGAATGGATAAATCGGTATGATCAGGGTGCATACTGGTTTGCTATCTCGGTACAAAACAATACTGATAGGGCAATAGAGGGGTGGGATGTTGACTTAGAGTTTTCATCTGCGTTAAGAATAAAAGAAGCAAAGATTGAGGGTATAGAACGTGAAATACCTCACGAAGCGCATCTAAAGTCATTTAAAATCTCAGTTCCAAAAGAATACGGCGTTGTAATCCCAAAAGGAGGAGCACAGTATGTTTATTTCAAATTACGTGCTGATAAACCAAAAACAACGTATGAAATAAGTGGGGTTTTCAAAAGTGCTATTACGGATGACGTGCCGATACGAGCAAAAGAATTCAAATATGTGTGTGATACCAGCGTGTCGCCAGAAGCAGTAAAAGCAGAATTGAAAAAGACATTTTCGGAAAAAGATGCAGCGAGGCTTGCAAATACGTTCAGAATAGTTCAGGAAATAAGAAGCAGTTACTGCAATACCGATACAACAGCGAAGGAGATAAACAAAGAGTTTGACCTTTTGAAGATGTATTTGACCGAAAAAGCGTTTTTAGATGAGATAGAGGGCATACAAAGGAAAATAAACGCTGAGCTAAGAGAAGATGAGAGATTGAGTGAGAAGCACGTTGAAGAGGTAAAAGGGTTCTGTGAGAAGTTCACGGAGATGTGGATTGCGAGGTTCTTGAGGTGATGAAATGTGCACGGAGAAGATAGGGGGATGGTGGACGAGATGAACCCGAATTTGGATAAACTGGCAGAGGAGCCGCATGAGAGGATAATGGAGTATGCATCGAAGAGAAGGAAATTGAAGAAGGAGGATTTTGAGAGACTATGATAAATAGTAATGTTAACATCAATTGTTTCAATCCCAAAAACCCCGGACAAAATTCATTTCCGGTTTTAAC
>JAGXOR010000130.1 GCA_023659785.1 Methanomicrobia archaeon LH_S13 | reverse complement strand
GGAGCCAATTCATCCCCCTACCTTTCGGAAGGGGACTTCTTGGCTCATAAGTTAATATTAAAAGTATTTAAATAACACTTTTTCTTTTTAGAAAAAAGAAAACCTGTACTAAAAGAAAAACAAATAAAATGTTTTTGAAAATGAGATCATGGCAATTGAATGCAGCAAAAAAAAATGCAATAATCATGCGATAATCTATCAGAGATACTCGGGGCTGCACTTATGCGAAAAGCATTTCATTGAGGATGTAGAGAAGAAGGCGAAGAAGGAGATAAGAAAACAGCGGGCGGTGGAGCGCGGGGATAAGATTGCCGTGGCGTTAAGTGGAGGTAAAGACAGCTCAGCTCTTTTGTACATGCTAAAACGGTTTTTTTATCCACGCACTGATTTTGATTTCTTTGCAATTGCGGTGGATGAAGGGATAAAGGGATTCCGCTCGATAACGCTGAGGAATGCCGAGAAGATGGCAAAGCAGTTGAACGTGGAGCTTTTTACATTTTCTTTTGAACGTGAGTTTGGATATACGCTGGATGAAATAGTGTCAAGAAAATTCGAGCAGGCGCCTTGCACTTTTTGTGGCGTGCTGAGAAGGAAGGTAATAGAGACAAAAGCGAAGGAATTGGGTGCCACGAAGGTTGCAACCGCCCATAATCTGGACGACGAAGTTCAGACGATTCTAATCAATTATATGCGAGGGGACATAGAGCGGTTGGAGAGGCTGCAAGGGCGACGAGAAGAGTTTGTGCCGCGGATTAAGCCGTTAAGAGTGGTGCCCGAGAAGGAAGTTGCATTGTATGCACTAGTGGCGGGAATACCAATATGTACGATTCACTGCCCTTATCCCGAGCTATCTTTTCGGTTCACGGTGAAAAGAATGCTGAATGAGTTCGAAAGGAGACACCCGGGGACAAAATATTCTTTGTTACGTGGATACGAAAGGTTGTCGGAGTTTTTGCCGAAGGAGCACTCGAAAAGAAAACTTTTGCGGTGCGAACGGTGTGGAGCCCCATCGGCATCGAGAATATGCAAGGCTTGTGAGATAGTTGAACGGATGAGAAGTGGAGTGGAGAAATCCTAAATTCAAATACCAAAACAAACTTTTAAGAAAAGTTTTATTAAAAATGCTTCGCGGAAAATAATAGTTTCTTTGGTATAGCTTTCTTTTTAAAGATAGGTTTGTTTTGAATTTGTAATTTCCGTGGGCTCTGCCCACGTCCCCGAAAACGTACAAATGACTTGTCATTGAATTTCTTCTTCAACGATTTCACCGTTACTTCCAATAATTTCCGCGTGGGCATCATCAATGCGGTTGGCGGTATTAAACTAAACCCAAAACGGCATCCGCAGCAATCAACGCCTTTGCCATCTCACTATTGGGTTCAAACCTGGTTTGCGTATTATGCGCTTTTATCGCTTATAAACAGTCATCAGACAGTTCGTCGTTCAGCATTTCCGCTGCGATAATCCCGTGTTTCGCAGGATTGTCTTTTGTACGTTCGTAATCCAGGTCGTGCAACAAGCCGACCAGCGTCCACTTCTCTTTTTCTTCTTCTGCGATGTCCATTTTATCCGCAAGTGCACCCATTATTTCTGACACTGCGAGCATGTGCTTTCTTAGATTAGTAAGAAAATAAATCCGTGTAAATTCGTGTCTTAAATAGAAGGAAGTTACACTTGACATACAATAAGATAATCTAAGAAACCAATCTAATAAAAGTTTTTTGAATGTTTTTGTTCTTGAAATGCCCCGAGAAGAAGAGATGAAAAAACTGGAAGAAGGAATAAAAAAATGCAGGCATTGCGAATTATGGAAAACGAGGACCAAGCCCGTTGCCGGAGAAGGCTCGTTATCCGCGAAACTAATGCTCGTGGGTGAAGCTCCGGGTTACTATGAAGATTTAAAAGGCAGACCGTTTGTAGGTAAAGCGGGCAAGATGCTTGACGAGTTATTGGACTCTGCAGGGTTGGAAAGAAACGAAGTTTACATAGCCAATGTGCTTAAATGCCGACCACCGGGGAATAGAAATCCCGCAGTCGTGGAGATAAATGCATGCGCTCCTTATCTGGATGCACAACTGGAAATTATTGAACCCGCGGTTATTGCTACGTTGGGGAACTTCTCGTTGGGTTATATCTTCGATAAATTCGGATTAAGACCAGAGAAGGAGAAGATAAGTAGGATACATGGAAAAGTCTTTAAGGTAAGCACTGTTGCAGGTATCAAAAAGATAGTACCTTTGTATCATCCAGCAGTTACTACTTACAATTCGGGTATGAAAGGAGTATTGATTGATGATTTTAAAGCGTTGGCGAATTGTTTTTAAGAAAATTGCAATTGATTTAGAGTTCATAATTTCAACTTTTACCGTTAGCTTTTTAACTTTCACGTCTATTAATAAATTAGTAAGCAAAAAAGGAGGAAAAGAAAAATAGGTATATATTTGATGTTGTCAAAACTTACGGCAGAAGGTAGAAAAGTAGTAAAATACCGCCCAGAGCGGATAAAAGAAGTGAATGAAGAAATAGAATAGAGAGAATGGGAGTGAAAATATTAAGTCAGTACGCTCTTTTCGGTCCTTATGACTTCGTGAACATATTGGAAGCGGAAAGCGAGGAGGCCATTTTGAAAGTAGCCATTAAAAAGACTGCTGGGGGTAAACTGGAAGTAATGATACTGCCTGCGATTCCTATAGATAAGTTCATAGAGAGCATGAAGGAATAAAAAGGCTAATAGGGAGAGCACGAGCGAGATTAAAAACTATGTTCTGGACGATTCTGGGCTTAACAGCCGGTTTTATTGTCGTAGCCAGTTTTATCCCTCAGATATTGAAAGGTTACAGGACCAAGAAACTCGATGACCTCTCGTATCTTTTGATGTCTTTCTTGGGTTCTGGCATGTTCCTCTGGATTTTATATGGAGTTCAGATTGATTCCATCCCAATTATAGTTACGAATATTCTGGGAGTTAGCTGTAACATCCTATTAATCATTATGAAATTTGTTTATTCTAAGCGATGATTATTCAGGGTGGTGGCCACACACCGTAATATATCTCCACCCCTAACACTACGACACTAATAAACACGCCTATGATCAGTATTATCTTCGGCGATAGCTTAACCGCAGACTCCTCTACGTCATAATACCGCATCAAACCGGCAGAGGACATAAGCCCACGTTCTTCTCCTCCCTCTCTCCCTCCTCCTCTCTCTCCTCTTTTCTTCGCTTTCTTCGTTGCTTTTCTTTTTGCCATATTCCATCACTTATTTTTCTTTAAATTTAAATGTTATGTCTTTAAGCACCTCCGAATCAAAATCCCAGTAATGCTTCTGAGCAGCCACACCAACGCTATTTACGATATTATGCATTTGCATTGCAGCTAGAAATGCCTGTGCTTTTGCTTTCGCTAAATTATTAGAACGCAACCGAGTTCGATTGACCAGATGTTTGGTCACTTGTGCCCTAGCTCTAGCTGCATCAGACGTTAACTGCGGCAGCATAGTTGGGTCACGGGCGTACTGCTCCGCCCACTCGATTTTTGTCTGCGTAATGAACCATTGGGAGAGAAAGGTCAGCGCCAGGTGGTGCATCCACGCTAAATACTTCTGTGCTTCCAGTTCGTCCCAGCCTAGCTCAGATTTCGCGTCCTGGTTGGCACGTTCCACGAAATATCGCTGACATTTTAGCCATGCAAGATCCTTCCCTTTTACGCCCTTGCAACAGTTAAGAAATAGATACCTTTATATACTCTTAAGCAGATAT
>JAGXOR010000012.1:13232-18139 GCA_023659785.1 Methanomicrobia archaeon LH_S13 | reverse complement strand
ACCCAGTGCGATGCCCCCATTGATAGCATCATACGAAGAGGTTTGAAACAAAATGTTTAAATCTCATAACCTGTCACCAGTAGCTTGTAATCACATAAAATCACTCAATGCCTTCTGCTTTTCCGACGCTTCGGGAAAAAGCGCATTTACATCGTGCTCTAATAACTCCAGCCTTTGCCTCGTGTAAGCCGATACGTGATACTCCTCCGCTACGCGCAACGAAACGTTAAGATATTTTTTTATACTCGCCATGTGCACAGTGGGAACTATATTACTGCCACACCTCGTGCACTTACCACTCAACGGCACTCTGCGGTATTTCGCATTGCATTTACTGCATCTCATCTGCTGTGACCCAAACGCTCTGAGGTTACCTTTTATGTCGCGGAGGAAATGGTTTGTTATAACTCTTTCCGCTACTTTGCGCTCATCCACTGCTCTTATCATCGTCGCCAATCTTAGTTGTGCTTCCAGTTTCTCTACCATCGTCTTTAGCGTTTTATACAACGAATTTAAAGGACCTGCGACGATATCCGTTGTCTCATGTGTGTACCCGAAGCCATAAACGTCTTTCGGCTCTTCTATTATGCTTGATGCCGTCTCTATCGTCACCTCTTTGGGATACTTCTCCGAGCAAGTTGCTTCGTAAAAATCCAGTGGATATTCCTTCGCAATGGAAACGTTATGCGCCTCCTTGTCCACCTCTTTTGGATTGATGAACGGAATGAGAACAAGAGGGGTATCCATTCTGCCACCTCTTTTCTCAGGTAGAAAGAACCTCGAGAAATTTAGCAAAGCATCAAGCAGAAGGATGACAGAGTCTTCGTCGCCATCGCAGTTCCTTCTCTTCGCCGCATGGAAAAAAGGATGTGCATAACAAGCTGAAGCGGATGTAAACCCTATTATTCTGCCCAATATTCCAGCAGAAGTATGGGGTGCGAGTCCAAGTACGAGTTGCCCTATGAGGTCTGCCTTGCTTGACGTTACGTAATAAGGCGGTAAATCATAAAATCGCTGTAACAAATCATCCAAAAAACTCGATACCTTTAGCAAATATGATACCGCATTGACGGAAATAACAATGTCCTGCTGTTTGAGTTCCACTATTTGCAGGTCGCTTTTCAACTCTTCACCATTGATGTCAAGCGAGTACCCCAGTTCCTTTGCTCTTTCCACGCTCAAACCTATCTCTTTGGGTTTGAAATGTGTTAAAGGTAAATTCGTGAAATCGTACCTTATCGTACCGTCCTTGAACACGAACACGCCGTGCTTCGCCCTTAAAATACCCTTTCCAAGATGCTCTGCAACTTTCTCCTTTGAAATAAGACCTCTTACGCATTTTACGTCCACTTTGTTAATATCATAATCAACGCCCAATCTACTTATCGTCTCCTGATAATAGCTCCACAAATCAATACTCTTTTTATCCCTGGATGCCGGATACTGGATACCAGATACAGGTTTATGTTTAGGTTTGGCTTGCATCTTGCATCTTGCATCTTGCATCATCTCCTGAGTTTGAAAGTTGTCTATTTCTACATCTATCACTTTCTCCTTTAATGCTTCCTTCAACGACCTGTTCTTTCCCCCATATTCGCCTACGGGGAAGATTGAGTGAGGAGCTGGTTGCATTTTCCTTTCTTTCGATTTCTCCGGTCTTCCCATTCTCATTCCTATTCTTGTCGGTGCTTTCGGTCTCGTCTTTATTTTCACTGACTCGTCCGGGCTCAAATTCTCATTTATCCCCAGACATCTAAGCAAAGCATCAGGCTCTTCTATCGCCAAGATTTCGTTATCCCTATCCCCTCCTTTCGGAATTTCTCTTTTAGTCATGGCTTTCTCTTTAGAGAAAAAGTTGACAAGCAGATCCTCCAGAATAATCTTTATTCTTCCATCATCGTCGTTGGGAATAAACAGCGCTTTTTCATCTAATACTGGATACGGGTTTGACTTGTATCTTGTATCTTGCATCCTGCATCCCTTATCGCATATCCATTCTGCTAAATATTCCTTATCTTCCCCTGTTATGTCCTCCCACAAATAGGTATATGCAGGGTGCAACGGCACCGCAAAGCGAGATGCGAGTTCTATTGCTTCTGCCTGAGTTGGCACTTTGAAACGCCATTTCTCCGCTTCCTCCTTCGCTCTCACTTCCAACTCCTTTACCCACCATTCATGCGAATAAGCACCAGGCATTAAACGATGCCCCGTTTCCAAAAAATCACCATAATCTATGAGTATTTCTCCCAGATCTACTATCTCTGCTACTTCTTCGGATGCAGGATACATCGTCTCCTGAGTTTGGGAGTTTAATCCGATAAGCGAGCCGTTTTTTAATTTCACTGTCGGTCCTTCAATAGAATCAACAGGGACAACACAACCCGCTTTACCCGGCAGTTCTGGCTTTATCTGCGTCCCTGCTGCGGTAAATTCAAGCAAAGACATTGTGGCTGGGTTTAGTCCGAAGGCGGAAAGCCCAGTATTGCGAGCACGTCCATATCGAAGCCTAAAAGAACCTTTTTTTGACGGATTCCCGAATACTGGTCTCCCTGCTATCAAATCATCCAAAAAACCCCCCTTCATTTTTACTACCTTCATTTTTACCAACCTGTCTATCCACTCCCAGCCTTCAATCCCAAGCTTCTCAACATGCCTTTTTATCTTCGGCGCCTTCATTGCTACTCCTTCAGCAAGAACAAGCACCATTCCACCCCTTATTTTATTTGTTGCCACCCTTTCAAGGTCTTTATAGCCTCCCACTTCTCTATCCTCCGTAGGGTCGCCATCTATGCAAATAGGGCAATTTCTCACGATTTCCCTTATCTCTTCATCGGTAGGCGTGTATTGCAAGCCACTTATTCGCTCATACTCCGAGGCTTCCAATATATATCTTCCTATTTCGTCTTCCCTGGGGGAATACGCTGCGAAGCCTATTCTCCTTCTTATATAGTCCGCAACCAATACAGAAAGCGCCTGAGCAGTCCCTCCCGCACTTCTTATCGGACCCGAATAAAATATTTTTATGAACTCTGAGGAATCATCGTTTCTACACGTTTCAACGCGGGATATGCCGTCTAAAGGCGCTGCAACCACACCTTCAGTGAGAATCGCTACTGCGGTTCTAATGGCGCGCTCTATAACCTCTATGCGCTTGTATCTGCCGAATTTACCATCTACGAAGTCATAGCCTATTTTTAACGCTATTTCCTCTCTACTATAACCTTCCCGCTCTAATTCTCTTATCCTTCTCTCTACGCCTTTTATTTCTACCAGTGCTTCTACTCGAGCTGCGATGTCTTTCGTTATGGTGATTTCTGGTTGGAGCGCGGGATCCAAACCCTTTTTCCTCGCCGCCTTTGTTATTTCTATTTCCTTCTTCAGTTTATCCATTAAAGTGTCATAGTATGTTGCAGTCGTAGCCATTTTATATTTATTGGATATCATTTCAATTTTATAAAGAACATGAGAATCTGGAAATTTGGACATAATGTGGATACGGACCAGATAATACCTGCTGAATATCTGACGACGGGAAACGCGAAGAAACTCGCAACTCATGCTTTCGCTAAGGTGCGACCCGAGTTTTCAGAAGAGGTGAAAGAAGGGGATGTCGTCATGGCGGGCGAGAATTTCGGCTGCGGCAGTTCACGCGAGCATGCACCTCGTGCATTACTCGGTGCAGGTATAAGTTGCGTGATTGCACGGAGTTTTGCAAGAATATTCTTCAGGAATTCCATAAATATCGGGCTGCATCTGATTGAAGCTGACGTATTCGACCGGGTAGAAGAAGGGGATGAAATAGAAATAAGTTTTGAAGTGGGCATGATAAGAAATAATACAAAAAAGGAGGAATACAAATTCAAACCCCTGCCGGAATTCATGCAGAAGCTGTTAGATAGTGGGGGGCTGATTCCTTATATTAAGAAGCAGAAGTGGGAATTGAATAAATGAGAGAAGAGCGGAAACAGGAACTTATGTAAAAAGGAGGTGGTGAAGATATGGTGAGCAAAGATTATGGAGGATTTTTGAATACCTATCTGAGCGAATACGAGGAGAATGAATACGTAATTATATTATAATAGACCAGTAAGTTGTTGCACGAGCAAAGAAGGACTTAAAAGCAGTTCTTAGCGACATCAGGAAGAAATATAAGGGAAAAACGCTACTTGTGGCAAAAAACCCATCCTCAGAGGCATTGATATGTGAACAGCATGAAAGAGTTATTTTGTTCGACTGGGTGCAAAAGGGGATAAGTGGTCAAAGATGATAACGAAAAATAAATTAAATTTATCAGGGATGGGATTTATATGGATAAGGAGATATATTTTAACTTATGAGCCAAGATGTTCCCTTCCGAAAGGTGGGGGGGGATGAATTGGCTCCTTTATTATTCTCTCTATTCTACATATATAAAAGACTTAGCATGAAAAATAGAAAACCTTATATATACCTATTATAATGTGTATATGGATAAATATAGAAAAGGGGCGATTGGAATGAAGGGAAATATAAAATGGCTTGTGTTTGGTGTTTGCGTAGCCTTTGCGCTATTTGGTACTTTCATTAGCGTTGCTTCCGCAACGACCGGGTATGTGGAAGAAGGGGAATCAATTCAGCCGGCAGATACAATGATGCCATTTCATCATCCTATTCCAGTTGAGCATCCGCTCGCTGAAAGAAGAGGGGAAGAAGTAAAAGACCACTTTATTCGTATCTCGACTTCAAATGGTGGTGAAGAATGGAACAAAACTTTCGGTGGCTCTGACGAGGATAGGGCATATTCAGTGGAGCAGACCGCGGACAGCGGCTACATCATCGCTGGAGAAACATGGTCGTATGGCGCTGGTTCCGATGATTTCTGGCTGGTGAAGACAGACTCCAGTGGAAAGAAAGAATGGGACAAGACT
>JAGXOR010000012.1:0-13133 GCA_023659785.1 Methanomicrobia archaeon LH_S13 | reverse complement strand
TGGTGAAGACAGACTCCAGTGGAAAGAAAGAATGGGACAAGACTTTCGGTGGCTCTAGCTGGGATGGGGCATATTCAGTGGAGCAGACCGCGGACAGCGGCTATATCATCGCTGGAGAAACAGAGTCGTATGGCGCTGGTTCCTATGATTTCTGGCTGATAAAAGTAAAAGGAGAACTAACAAATCAACCGCCTGTTGCTTCTTTTACATATTCTCCTGAGAAACCAGTTGTTAATCAGACAGTAACTTTTAATGCTTCTTCCTCTTATGATCCAGACGGTACAATCGATTCTTATGTATGGAACTTCGGAGATGGCGAAACGGGAAGTGGGGAAATGGTTAGTCATATTTATTCTTCATTGGGGGATTATGAAGTAAATTTAACAGTAACAGATGATAATGGAGCAACGAATTCGATAATAAGAAAAATTACAGTGGAAGAAATATTTGTGCCAGAAGAAGAATGGAACAAAACTTTCGGTGGCTCTGACGATGATAGGGCATATTCAGTGCAGCAGACCGCGGACAGCGGGACATCATCACTGGAAGAACAGAGTCGTATGGCGCTGGTTCCTATGATTTGTGGCTGGTGAAGACAGATTCCAGTGGGAACAAAGAATGGGACAAAACTTTCGGCGGCTCTGACCGGGATTGGGCATGGTCAGTGCAGCAGACTGCGGACAGCGGCTACATCATCGCTGGAGAAACACACTCGTATGGCGCTGGTCCCTATGATTTCTGGCTGGTGAAGACAGACTTCAGTGGAAACAAAGAATGGGACAAGACTTTCGGTGGCTCTGGTTTGGATAGGGCAGGTTCAGTGCAGCAGACTGCGGACAGCGGCTATATCATCGCTGGAGAAACATACTCGTATGGCGCTGGTTCCGGTGATTTCTGGCTGGTGAAGACAGACTCCAGTGGAAACAAAGAATGGGACAAGACTTTCGGCGGCTCTAACTGGGATGGGGCATGGTCAGTGCAGCAGACCGCGGACAGCGGCTACATCATCGCTGGAGAAACAAAGTCGTATGGCGCTGGTTCCGAGGATTTCTGGCTGGTGAAGACAGACTCCAGCGGGAACAAAGAATGGGACAAGACTTTCGGTGGCTCTGGCTGGGATTGGGCACATTCAGTGGAGCAGACTGCGGACAGCGGCTATATCATCGCTGGAGAAACATGGTCGTATGGCGCTGGCTCCGGTGATTTCTGGCTGGTGAAGACAGACTCCAGTGGGAACAAAGAATGGGACAAGACTTTCGGTGGCTCTAACTGGGATAGGGCATATTCAGTGCAGCAGACCGCGGACAGCGGCTACATCATCGGTGGAGAAACATACTCGTATGGCTCTGGTTCCGATGATTTCTGGCTGGTAAAGACAAACTCCAGTGGGAACAAAGAATGGGACAAAACTTTCGGTGGCTCTGACCGGGATGGGGCAAATTCAGTGCAGCAGACTGCGGACAGCGGCTACATCATTGCTGGAGGAACATGGTCGTATGGCGCTGGTTCCGGTGATTTCTGGCTGATAAAAGTAAAAGGAGAACCAACAGAACTAAAAGTCCACAACCTCAATACAGGTGAAGATTTTGCAACGATTCAAGCTGCGATAGATGACTTTGATACAAAAAATGGGCATACGATTACCGTAGATGCTGGGACTTACAATGAGAATGTGGATGTAAACAAGCGATTGACGATTCGGTCAACATCTGGAAATCCAAAGGATACGGTTGTTCAGGCTGAAAATTCAAGTAAACCTGTCTTTGAGGTTACAGCAGATTATGTGAATATAAGTGGGTTTACAGTAAAAGGGGCGACTGGGAGATATTATTCTGCTGGAATATACTTATGGCATGCAAACAATTCTGACATATTTGATAATAAAATGTTGAACAATTCTCACGGAATACTCCTTAACTTTTCTTCAAATAATAATATATCCAGAAATAATGTAAGTTCAAATATCTGGGGTGGCATTTACTCTTCTTGGCATCATTGCCTTTTCTGTAACTCAAATAACACGGTAGATAGTAATATTTGTAACTACAATGGGGGGATAGGGATTTTACTTAACGGCAATAATAGCATTCCCAGTAATAATACAATTTATTCTAACAAGGGTAGTGGAATTGTTCTCCCATACGGAAAGAATAATGTCATTTTTAATAATACTATATCCAATAATGATCGGAGTGGGATTTTCTTAGATGGTTGGTGGTGTGATGATAACTCTATCATTAATAATAATATCCTAAGCAATGGGGAGGGTATTCATGTTGGATGTTGGTCTAATAACACAATATACGGTAATAACATTATAAACAATACTCGACAAGGATTTGATCTGAGCGGTAATAATTTTTGGAACTCCACTTTACCGATAACCTATACCTACAACGGCAGTCAATACACAAACTACCTCGGTAACTACTGGGATGATTACGAAGATAAATATCCAGATGCTGAAGAGATAGATGGAACTGGAATTTGGGATACACCTTACAGCATAGATTCGGATAAAGACAATTATCCGCTGAAGGAGAGGTTTGAGAATTATTTTGGTGGTGGAGAAGAGAGTTATTTAATCGAACCTATTGTGATTACACTCAATAGAGATTCTCATAATTTATATCCTAAAAAATTCTATTTACTTGTACCAAATTTATGTGAAGAAGAAATAAAAGAGCTATCTATCAAAATTAAATCGGAGACTGCAGGGGTAGAAGTAACGCCTGAGAGGGATTATGTAGAGTATGGAAATATTCCACCTTTAAGTTCTTCAATTGGGAACTCATATTTTGAAATTGATGCTAAGAGCGATGCTAATTACTTACGTTTTTCGGCTAATGTGAAATGGAAAGATTTAAAGAGTATACAACATGAAAAAGCAATTCCATTTAAAATACGTAACTTGTACGATGTCCCAAATAGGGGGAGTGAGGAATTGTGGGAAATCCTTACTGGGGAGGCAATAGGATTACTCGGTAGTACAGTAAGCATCCCCTCTCTCCCTCTGTCTTGGTTCTTCACAGATTTTTCTAAAATCTACAAAGAATCGTATTTTATAAATGTGTTTGACGAATATGGTAATCCTCTTGATAATGTTGAAGTTGTGACTGCAGATTTTGAGAATTGGCCTAGATTTTTAATACCAGCACATACCCAATTTACAAAAAATGGGGTTATCTATTGGACTGATGCAGATAATCCTTTTATGAACGTAAAAGTAATAAATTGGAACAAAGAAGGCAAACAATATGTCTATGTTGATCCTACTGCATATGATAACCAACCAACCACTGAAGTTGAAGTTCCAATAATTACCATAATATTTTACTCAACTGGGGAAACAACTTGGATGGCACCACCATTAGTTCATATCTCTAAAGAAGAGGAGATACAAGAGAAGACTATAGTTAAAATCAGCTGTCCTGTCAACGCCACCATCACTGACCAGTATGGAAGAATAATCGCAGACAACGGCACAAACGAAATACCCAATGCAAATATGGTTATAACAAATGAAACGAAGATATTCTATCTGCCAGCAAACCTTACCTATTCCACTGAGGTAGACGCATACGACACCGGTACATTCAACTTCACCAGGGTTTCACCAATTGGAAAGGATATTTCAATAACAAAGTTTGAGAATATTACCGTAACGGCAAGCACAGAAGCATCAGTTGAGGTAGTGCCTAATGCAACGAATTATACGATGAGCATAGATTATGACGGAGATGGGGAAACAGACGAGGAAAAAAGTCCTGATGTGAATGAGAAGATAGTTGTTTTACCAGCGGAAAATATTTTTGATACAGGCTCACCATCAAATCCATATCCCAGCATCTCTGGCACACACACCGGAACAATAAAACCAAATCAAACAATTACTGTGTCCAAGCTTTATACATATCCGTGCTCTGGAACAGGCGGGCATAACGAATACATGAAAATTTGGAATGCCACATGGAACGCAACTGCAACCTGGGAAGGATATGCAGGCGATTGGCATAACATCACTTTTGACGAAAGCTTCACATTGATGAAAGGAGTAACATACAACTACGAAATTAAAACAGGCTCTTATCCGCAGATACATCACACAGAGGCACTAAAAACCGCTAATAGCTGGATAAACTGCACTAAATTTACAGATGCGAATGGAAAAGTTTATTATGACTGGATACCTGCAATTCGACTGGAGTAAGAATGATAAAAGCGGGAATAATAGGCGGAGCGGGATATACAGGTCTTGAGTTAATAAGACTGCTTCTGATGCATCCAGAGGTAGAAATATCAGTTGTAACGTCGAGAAGATACAAAGGTAAGCCAATAAGCGATGTGAATCCCCACCTCTCCCCTTTTATCGAGCTCGAATACGAAGACGTTGATGCAAAGGAAATAGCAGATAGAAGCGATATTGTTTTTGTTGCGGTTCCTCATGGCAGTGCAATGGACTACGTGCCGGGGTTAATGGCAAGAGGAGCGAGAGTAATAGACTTGAGCGCCGACTACCGACTGAAAAAGGAAGATTACGAAAGGATATATAAGCGACCTCATAAGGATAAGGACAAAGAGGAAAGGAGGGCGGTGTATGGACTGACTGAACTGCATCCAGAAGTAGCAGATGCTGATTTAGTTGCCAATCCCGGATGCTATCCTACGGGTGCAATACTTGCTGTTACTCCCCTGGTGAAAGAGGGCATGGTAAAACAAGTGATCTTTGATGCGAAATCAGGCATTTCGGGAGCAGGAGTAGAACCCTCAGAAATATCTCATTTCCCTAATCTCGCTGAGAATATCATCCCGTATCAAGTAACTGCGCACAGGCACGTAGCAGAGATGCGAATGGAATTAGACGTAAAAGTAAGTTTCACACCGCATATTATACCCGCCATAAGAGGCATACTCACCACTGCGCATGTCTTCTTAAATACAGAAGAGACAAAAACTAAGCCCTTACAGGGACAGGGCTTGCAGGGTCGTGGGGCAGAGCCCCACAGTGAGGAAATTGAAGGGATATACAAGCAGTTTTACGAGGGTAAGAGATTTATAAGGCTTAAGAAAGGGATGCCCTCTTTGAGCTCAGTGCGGGGCACTAACTTCTGCGACATAGGGTTCGAAATAGAGGAAAAAAGCAACAGGATAGTAGTGATTTCAGCAATTGACAATCTAATTAAAGGTGGCTCCGGTCAGGCGATCCAGAATATGAATGTGATGTTTGGATTTGACGAAGGGGAAGGGCTGTGGTTCCCGGGGTTGGTTCCGTGAGTTAAAATCACCCTCCACCGAAGAATCTTCTCATCGCTGGGAACATCTCCATCATTTGCTCAGATGCCACATCCTCATAAAGCCTATATGCAATGCTCACCGCCAGAAGCAAGCCAGTCCCGGATGCTCGTCCAAGCGTGCCGAACATATTTGAAAGAACACATAACACACCCAGGATAGCACCGCCCATTATAGCTATTTTCGGGATGTATCCTTCCATCATTCTCTCTATCGTTGCTGGACTTCTTCGGTGCCCGGGGATTTGCATCCCTGAGCGATGTATCTGCGCTGCTACGTCCTTTGCCCCCATTCCAGTTGTATTTATCCAGAACAGAGCAAATATTGCCCCACCTATGACCATAAAAGAAAGGTCAACACCAAGTCTTGTGGCAATTTGCCAGCCCGCATGAGGCGCACTCATAAGCCCCGGGAACCAATCCAAGGGACTATAAATAGGGTTAAGATAATACACCATGCCTGACACGGCGATTCCGTATTTATCATACGTTCCGAATATAGTAATTCCGTGCTCAGCAAGCATCCTTCCAAAACCCTGTATGCTCGCTTGTAACGCCCTTACAAGGATCATTGGGAGCACACTTGCGTATAATATCTTAATCGGGAACTTACCACGAGCACCTCTTGCTATCGCATGTGCCAGCGGTATCTCTACTCGTGTGCTCTCAAGGTAAACGACAGTGAAAAATACCACAATGGTTGCTATAAGCGCTATCATGTGATGCTGGAAAAGGAAAATGATTCCACCCGCCAATATCTCGTATGGTGGTAGTTCCGTCACTATTTGTATCCACTCAGGTATTACACCCACTGCCCAGCCTCCGACATGAATAGGACTGATAAGACCGGTAATTACTTGCTGAGATACACCAGCGATGATGAACAATGAAACGCCCGACCCTATCCCCCATTTCGATACCACCTCATCCATAAAGTATATAAACATGCCGCCGATGAATACCTGAATGAAGAGCATAAGCGAGATGAACTGCAGAGATACACCAAGCAGTGAGGCTATTCCAGGGTCCGGCTTATAAAAGCCCACAACGTATGTCAGGCTAATAAAAGCAGCGAAGACCACAACAAGCAGTTTCTGTATGTTTTGATAAAACGCTTGGTCTTTGGGGTCGCTCAAGTTCAATTTTATTATTCCCGCACCGACAAGAAGCTGCAAGACAATAGAGGCATCAACAATTGGCATGATTCCAAGAGCAGTTAGCGAGAATCGTGCACCTGCAAAGATCGCACGCCACCTGCCGAAAAGGTCCATAGATTCAGGGGATAGCCCGAAGAGGGGAACGTTACCGAGGGCAAAGAAGAGAACGAGTATGCCCACAGTCCACGCTAACTTCGTTTTAAAATGAACGTGCCTCCCGGGTCGTTCAACCGCGGGGAATTTATTTAAAAGCGGTGTTAAAGCGTCTCTTAATCTTATCTCATTCATCTAAGCAATATTCACGCTCCACTTGCTACCTCTACCTCTCCCCCTGCCCCTTCTATCTTCTCCTTTGCCACTCTTGAAATTTTATTTGCTCTAAGGATCAACTTCCTCGTTACTTTTCCCTTGCCCAATATCTTCTCTATCCCGAGTAGGGTTGTGTCAAGATATATACTGTCTGTTTCCTTCCCCGCTTCAAACTGTAAAAAAGTTTGATCAAAACGTTTCGCTTTTCCTCCTTCTATCAGCTCTTCCAGTATCCCCTCCAGCTCACCTACATTTACCATCGTATCATTCAAACTTTTTAAAAAGTTTTTATCAAAATGCTTCGCAGTGCGATTTTGAAGAGGTAGTTGGGATTTGTTTTTTCCCTTTCTTTTACCCCTCTTCAAAGACTGCACAAAATGATGCCCGTATGCGCCAGCGTTACCTGAACCACCTTTGCTTCCTTTTCCTCTCCTCTTCTTAAGTGAGCCGCCACCACAGGTTCTCGTTCCTCTTATCCTTTTTATCCTCCCCTTCATCCTTCCCTCTTGTCTCTACAAAGCATATCTTAATATCTTATGTACTTTACTTTTATACCACAACAAAAGAGTAGATATAATTATCTTATGTTATAAATTGGAGGATTGAAAAAACATGCCAAAAATAGATATAAAGATAAAGGTGGAGAATGTAGTTGCGAATGCAAGGATTGCTGATAACCTGGACTTGCAATATATAGAATCGGAGTTAGAAGATGCGGTGTTCACGAAGAAGAAATTCCCAGGACTGGTGTATCGAACGAGAGAGCCAAAATCCGCTTTCCTTATCTTCCGCTCAGGGAAAGCAGTGTGCACAGGGTCTAAGACCAAAGAAGGTGTACGGCAGGTAATGGACAAACTCTCTGCCGATCTTAGAACCATAGGTATAGAGATAGTAGAGCATCCAGAATTTAGAGTGCAGAATATCGTTGCTTCTGCTGATATTGGAAGAGAACTCAACCTCGGAGCTATCGTAACAGGGTTAGAGCTCGAGGGCATGGAGTATGAGCCTGAGGTTTTTCCTGGATTGGTGTATCGAATAACCGAGCCAATGAGTGCTATACTGATATTCAGCTCTGGGAAACTGGTTATAACAGGGGGAAAGACGGTAGAGGACTGTGAAAAGTCAGTGGAGGTCTTGCTAAATAAATTAAAGCAGATAGAGTTAATTTGAAAGTTATAGTAAGTTCATATAATATAATATAATATAATATAATAATGGGGGAGGATAAAATGGGTGCAACATTGCGAGTTCAGGGGCTCTGTAAGCGGTATGAATTGTCAAAAATAGGTAAGAAACTGGTAGCGCTGGATGATGTATCCTTCGAGGTAGAGAATGGCGAAACACTGGGGATAATAGGGAGAAGTGGGGCAGGGAAGACAACTTTGCTTCGCATGCTCCGTGGTTACGAGAGATTTGATGAAGGGGTAGTAGAAATGGATGGCGTTAGGGTAACACCTGATGCATCCTGGCAGGAGTACAGAAAGCTTCGACAGAAGACTGCTTTTCACCTTCAGCGGTCTTTCGCACTCTATAACATCTCGGTGATAGACAATGTGATAAAGAGACTGAGAGCAAAACAAACAGGTTTTGAAGAGGTACCGGAATTTGAGGATGAATACGAGGAGTTGAAGGAAGAGGCATTTAAAATACTCGACCTTGTTGGGCTGAGAGACAAATGGAATCATCTATACACGATTTTAAGTGGGGGAGACAAACAGAGGGTTTTGCTTGCTCGACAGCTTGCGAAAGAACCTTCTTTATTACTGCTTGACGAGCCGGGGACGATGTCAGACCCCTTGACGAGGAAACTTCTGCTCGACTCGGCGAAAAGGATAAAGGAAAGAACAAATATCGGTATTCTGCTTGTTTCGCACATGCCAGAAGTGCATAGATATCTTTGCGATAGGTTACACATAATGGATAACGGGAAGATAGTAGAGGAAGGGGATACGGAAAGCGTGATTGAGCACTTCTTAGCTCCTCTTGAGCCTGTAAAACCTTTAACTCCGGTAAAGGATGAAAGCAATACGGCGGTCTGGATTGACGGCGCTTGGAAAAAATATGACATGGTTACGTCTCATACATTGATAAGAACGATAGAGATGCAAGATGTCAATGTCAAGGTTCCAAGAGGCGACATACTTGGGATAGTTGGTCCTTCTGCAATGGGAAAGACGGTATTGATGCGTTTATTGGGCGGTTTTGAGAAGCCTGATAGAGGGCACATTCTGATAAGAATAGGTACTGTTGACTTTGCCAATATTACTGAATACGGTAGAAGGTCAATAGAGGCGAGGAGCAAGTTGGGTATTATTCATCAAGAGTTCGCACTTCCACCTTACCAGCTCGTTCAAGACCTATTTGCCCGGAAAATGGGGTTGAAGAAGTTTGAGATGATACAACAGGCAATGGGAAGGGCGAAGGAATTTAGTATAAGTGACGTCACCATGGATGTTCTTTTACGGCTCGCGGACTTACCAGAGGAAGAAGCAAAGGGTAGACTCAAGGAGTTAGGGATTGAGATGGAAGTGTTGGATGAACTGTTTCCCGAATTCCCGGTGACCGAGGCGTTTAAAGCTGCTAAACCATACTTTAAAGCAGTGAACCTGCCTAAAGAGGTATTCACTCGTTACATTTCTGAGACGAGCGTGGGAGAGGAGATAAGGCTTGCAATTGCCGCTCTTATGGCGTCAAAGTGTGAAATTCTGCTGTTAGATGAGCCTTTTGGTGACGTAGACCCGATTTCGCTCCGTATTGTGACGAATTCGCTGAAAGAGTTGAACCGTGAGTTCGGCACGACCATTCTGGTCGTGAGCCATCAGCTTGACGTAATCAGAGAGCTTACACACGAAGCGATATTAATTGACGAGGGAATGGTAGTGATGCGTAGCGACCCGGATGAGGTATGCGATGCATTTATTGAGCGAAAGTTTAAGGAGCTGGAATAACACTTTCTTTCTAAAGGGAGGTTTTGCTCCGCTGGTGTAGTTCGGCCAAGCATGCGGGCCTCTCGAGCCCACGACCGGGGTTCAAATCCCCGGCGGAGCATTGCGCATCAAATAATCTACCAGCACCAACGCAACCATCGCTTCCGCAACAGGAACTATTCTTGGACATATGCAGGGGTCATGCCTGCCCTTTATCTTTATTTCTACCTCTTGCATGAGTCCCATATCAACGCTTCTTTGTGGCTTTGAAATAGAAGGTGTGGGCTTCACCGCAATTCTGCATATTATCGCCTCTCCGGTTGAGATGCCGCCTAAAATCCCTCCTGCGTTGTTTGTTTTTGTTCTTATCTCACCTTCCTGTTCACCGCTGAGATAATTTTCTTGCACCTCTGTGTTCTCTGCGGGCTCAGCGGTAATTATATAAAACTCATCGTTCATCTCGCTTCCTTTCATTCTTGCAGTTTTAAAGCCAACACCTATTTCAACTCCTTTCACAGCACCGATGCTCATCAAAGCCTTTGCAAGCTCCGCATCCAGTTTATCGAAGACCGGCTCGCCTAAACCCGCCGGAGCACCAAGCGCAATTAGTTCTACGATGCCACCTACACTATCTCCTTCCGCTTTCACTTCTTTTATTTTATCCTCCATTCTCCTCGCTGCTTCTAAATCCGCACATCTGACGACATTCTTCTCTACATTCTCTCTTATTTTTTCTAATCCTACTTCCTTCGCTCTTATTCCACCTACTTCCACTACATGCCCCAGGATTTGTATGTTATGGATTGACAGAATACGCTTCGCTATTGCGCCTGCGGCAACTCTCGCAACGGTTTCACGAGCAGAAGCTCTCCCTCCTCCTCGGTAGTCCCTCAGCCCATATTTCATCTGATAAGAGAAATCTGCTTGACCGGGTCTTGCAACGTTTTTTATAGGCTCATAAGGGCTTGAATCTACGTCTTTATTCCGTACGAGCATGGAAATAGGAGTGCCAAGCGTTTCCCCTTTAAATGTCCCGGACAATATTTTCACTTCGTCTGCTTCTTTCCTTTCTGTTGTTATTTCACTTAGCCCAGGTTTTCGCCTATCCAATTCGTGCTGTATTTCCGCTTCTGACAGCTCAATCCCAGCGGGGCAGCCATCCACAACCACACCTATCGCTTCTCCATGCGACTCCCCCCAGGTTGTCACCTTAAATATCTTTCCAAAAGAATTGTTTGACATGGTTTTAAAAATTAAGTGAAGAAAGGTTTACTATCAAGCTATAAAAAAGTATTTTTAAGATGGAAGCAGTAGACGTTTCTGAATGACAAAACTGCAATGCACTACATAATCACCGAGAAGGGGACAACGGCGAAAAGAATCGCCTCTATTTTATCCGATGGTAAGGGTAAGCACAAAAAGATAGGGAGTATCGAGGCGGTTGAGTTCGACGGTAAAACCGTTATGGGTCTGAGAGGGCATGTCATTCGGCTGGATTTCCCAGCGGCATATAGCAATTGGAGCAGCATAAATCCTTCCGAGCTGATTGATGCCAAAATAGTAGCGGCTGCATTAAAAGGGACTATAATCACAGCGCTGAAAAAGATAGCAAAAGATGCGAATTCTATAACTGTTGCAACGGATTACGACCGGGAAGGCGAGTTAATCGGTGTTGAAGCACTATACATTATCAAAAAGACAAATCCTGACGTGAAGATAGACCGGATGCGATACAGTGCGATAACCGAGCCCGACATAAAAGAAAGCTTTGCCGCAAGAAGTGAGGTTGATTACAACCTTGCCGCATCTGCCGAAGCGAGACAGATAATAGACTTGATCTGGGGTGCATCGCTGACCCGATTCGTTTCTTTATCGGCAAAGCGGTTAGGAGATGCGTTCTTTTCGGTTGGTCGTGTGCAATCGCCTACGCTCGCATTGCTGGTAGAGAAGGAAAAAGAGAGGAAAAAATTTGTGTCCCGTAAGTTCTGGGAACTGCATGCGAAATTAAAATCGCCAGAGGGTATTTTCAATGCGATACACAAAAAGCATAAATTTGAGGAAAAGGAAGAAGCAGAAGAGCTAAAAGAGCGAATCGCTGCGGCGGAGGAGGGCTGCGTTCGTGCCGTAAAGACGAAGTTGCGGACTGAGAAGGCACCCACGCCGTTTGATACTACCGCTTTTTTACGCGCTGCGTCTTCTATCGGGTATGCGCCAAAACGAACAATGTATATCGCAGAGAGTTTATACCTGCAAGGGCTCATATCGTATCATCGCACGGACAACACCACATATCCCGACACGCTGGATTTAAAGGCGCTGGTGAAGATGTTTGTTGGTACTGAAGAATTAGGTGAGCAAGCCCTCGCGATAAGCAAGAAGAAACGATTAAAGCCAACTGCGGGTAAGAAAAGAACCACCGACCATCCGCCCATACATCCAGTCGGGAAAGCAGCAAAAGAAAAGCTTGGGAAGGACGAGTGGAAGATATACGAACTGGTGGTACGGCGATTTTTGGCTACGCTTTCCGACGCTGCGAAATGGGAAGACACCGAAATGAAGATAGAGGCAGGAGGGGAGACATTAGAAGCAAAGGGGAAAGAACTAAAGGAGCCGGGTTTCCTCGCGGTTTATCCATATTTGAAGCACGAGGAGTTGATAATACCGAAACTAAAAGAAGGCGACAAAGTGGAAATTATGCAGGTGGAAGTTGTAGAGAAGGAAACAAAACCGCCGAACAGGATTTCGCAGGCGGGACTGATAAAAAAGATGCGTGATTTGGGACTTGGCACGAAGAGCACAAGACATGAGATAATCGGGAAGCTGTACGACCGTGGATACGTGCAGGGCAACCCGACTAAACCAACGGAAAAGGCATTCGCACTTATTGATTCGCTGGGAAAATACGCTGCACTGATAACGAAGCCGGAGATGACGAAAACGCTGGAGCAAGAGATGGACGAGATAAGCGAGGGCAAACGTAAGAAGAAGGATGTTGCGGACGATTCGCGAAATATGCTGCGAGCAGTGTTCGAGGAAATGACGGAGAACCGTGAAGAGATTTCGAAATCGCTTAGAGAAGGCATACGAGGTGATAAAGTCGTGGGAGCGTGCCCGGAATGTGGTTCTGAGCTTTTATTGTTAAAATCTAAGCGCGGGAAGCGATTCATAGGCTGCAGCAAGTTCCCTGCGTGCAATTTCTCTTTACCACTGCCAAAAACCGGGCGCGTGGTCGTGACGGCAGACAAATGCGATGAACATCCGACCATGTTAAAATTAAAAATAATAAAAAAAGGAAAGAAGCGTCCGTGGGATTTTGGGTGTCCTTACTGCAACTTCTTGCGGTGGCAGCAGGAGCAGGAGCAGGAGAAGAGGAAGAACTAAATGCAAAGTGCAAAACATCAATTGTTTCAATCCCAAAAACCCGGTCAAAATTCATTTCCGGTTTTAAC
>JAGXOR010000129.1 GCA_023659785.1 Methanomicrobia archaeon LH_S13 | reverse complement strand
TTGATAGCATCATACGAAGAGGTTTGAAACAAAATGGTTGAATCTCATAACCTGAGGGGTCGTGGCCTAGTTAGGAAGGGCAGCGGGCTCCAGACTCGCCGATCGTGTGTTCAAATCGCACCGACCCCATTTAATTTAATTTTTTGTATTAAACATACCCTTTATCATGCTCGACCTTATAGCGAGAAAGAAAATTGAGGAATTGAGAAGAAAAATAAGAGAGAAGGAGAATTTACTTGTCGCTTTCTCTGGTGGTGTTGACAGCGGTTTTCTGTTGACGGTTGCTCATGAAGTGCTGGCTGAAAAAGTCCTGGCAGTGACGATAGACAGTGAACTGTTTCCCGGAGGGGAGTTAGAACATGCGAAGAGCTTTTTAAACCACGCAGGTATCACACATAGAATAGTGCAGTTATCATGGCAGAGAAACGAAGATTTTGTCATAAATCATTATGACAGATGCTATCATTGTAAAAAGGTTTTTTCGCGAATGCTAAAGGAAGTTGCAGCTAAGGAAGGTATAAGAACAATCGCAGAAGGTGTTACCGTTTCAGACCTTGATGAATACCGTCCCGGCATTGCGGCATCTGAAGAAGGAGGTGTGTGGCACCCTCTAGCCGAAGTGGGCATAATGAAAATCGAGATAAGGCAAATGGCGATGGAGATAGGGCTGCCCTTCTGGAATAAGCCCCCAAATCCTTGTTTAGCCACAAGGATAGACTACGGAGAGAGGATAACGAGGGAAAAACTCGATATGATAGACGAGTCAGAGAATTTCTTAAAGGATATGGGCTTCAGGCAAGTCAGAGTTAGATTTCACCATGGAGGCGTAGCGAGGATAGAGGTCGAAAAGCAGGAAATAGATCTGCTTTTCAATACGAAAACTCGTGATAACATATCTAAGCGACTGAAAATGCTTGGTTTCAATTACGTCACACTTGATCTCGAAGGATACAGGCGTGGAAGCATGGACCTAAAAGTTGCATTTATAAGTCCTATGAGATATTAGATATTGAGTAATAATAAGATGGCTCTTGATTCTCTATTGCGTGCATCAGTGAATAATTGTGAGTTAGCGAGAAGGATAGCAAGATTTTTCGCAGCCAAGGGCATCTCACCGAATTTTTTGTCTTTCGCTTCTTTCTTCTTCGCTGTACTCGCGGGATTATTTTTCTTCTTCTCCGGTAACAGCATTCAGCATCACTCATTCAACCTTCTTCTGCTATTTGCTGGCGTTTTCGTATGCCTGAACGCCTTTTTGGATGGTCTAGATGGTCTTTTAGCTCGTGAGATTGGGAATGCGAGCAAAAAGGGCGATTTCCTTGACCATGTGCTCGACCGATATTCGGACGTGTTCATTATCGGGGGCATTATCCTTGGTGGCTATGCGAATCAAAGGTGGGAAATTGGTATAATAGCGATTATTGGTGTTTTACTTTCTTCTTACATGGGCACGCAGGCGCAGGCAGTGGGGCTGAACCGGGTGTACGGCGGTTTGATTGGCAGAGCAGACCGCCTTTTGATAATAATAGCAGCAACTTTTCTCACTCTTGCCTATCCATATCGGTTCCCTGCATCTGGACCACTGAGTTTCTCTTTCCTCGGTTGGACGTTACTTATTTTTGCAGTTCTCTGTAATATCTCTGCGTTACAACGGTTCTTTTACGCGTGGACGAGATTTTAATATCCGTAACGCAAGCAAAGCCGCATTTCCCCCGTTGTCTATGCCCACCACGCCCACCGGAACACCAGAAGGCATTTGCACCATAGAAAGCAAAGCATCCATGCCTAACAACTTTCCACTCACGGGAACGCCGATGACTGGCTTTTCCGTTTTTGACGCTATTACACCAGGTAAAGCTGCTGATAGCCCTGCAATCGCTATTATCACCCCCACGGAATCGTCACTTTCCTCTAAATATATGTCCAGCTCATCGGGATTCCTGTGTGCGGAGATTACTCTCACTTCATAAGGAATCTTCACTCCCTCTAACACCCTTACCGCTTTATCCGCCACTGCTCTATCGCCCTCCGAGCCCAATATTATCGCTACTTTATTCATTCTTCACTTTACTTTAACTTCTCGCTTTCTCCTCTATCACACAGTTGAACTCCTCCGGGTCTCTTATTCTTTTCAACTCATCCTTTCGTATCAAAACCGTATTATCTATTTGCACTCGCTTGATATTCCCATTCACCACGAACACCGATTTCGTTCGCGTAACCTGCGACAAGCTGCTGACTATTCTCGCCCTTTTTATCATTCGCTCGGTGTATTTGCTTATACCCGTAAGAATTTTCACTCTTTCGTCTTCTCTTAGCAATTGCGAAAGTGAGACAGCACTAAAAGGAGCATGCGCAGTTGTAACTATCTCAAAACCTATCTCTTCAATTATACTCAAAATATATCTCTCTAAGCTCGAAGCCGCTTCTTCTACTCCTGCTCTTGATACATCAGAGGGGAAAGGTTTTTCAAATTCACGTTTTAAAAGCTCCAAAGGTTCTATTAACATCATATTTAAAATTTCCTCGAGTTTGAGTGCGATGTCTATTGTAGTGCTCATTCCACCTTCCTCGTACTTGCTAACGCTCCTTCTTGAAACCCCTAACTCTACGGCAACGTCCCCTAAGGAAAAATCTCTCCTTTCCCTTGCCTCTTTCATCACCTCTCCTTCTATGTTAACATACAAGCCCCCCATGGCGGAATAAACGTATGGCTGCACGCCTTCGACAAAATAGTCGTTTAATGTATGGGTGTTTACAGCAGGAACGCCGTATCTATAATATATGACATCGTCTTCCAAAAAAGAAGCACCTCTTCTTTCCCCTACGACAACGGGAGAAGCAAGCAAGCAAAACGCTACACGCTTTATACTTCTCGCTACTTCCTCGCTAACGCCATCTATGTTATGCAATATCTTTGCCAATAACGTTATTTCCTCGCGCCTCGCCGCTAAATCAAAACTCCTGGCTTCGCATCTACTCGACACGATAAAACCTGCTTCCTTCAATATTTCCACTACTCTGGAAACCAGATGTTTTCTTTCTCCATTTTGCATTTTATTTTAGCTTTGCTTCGATATTTCCCTTGCGCGCCGGGTTGCTTCTATTACCGCTTCCATCATCGCTGCCTTCACACCTCTCGATTCCATTGCGTATAATCCCCTTATTGTTGTCCCCCCGGGAGATGAGGTCATTGCCTTTATCTCCGATGGCGTATTCCCTGCAAGGACCATTTTCGCAGCACCACTCGCAGTCTCGGCACAAATTGCCAGCGATAAATCATGCGCTAAACCTTCATGCACGCCTCCATCTGCCATCGCATCTATTATCGCCGCAAAGAAAGCGATGCCGCTACCACTAAGCCCTGTAATAACGTCCATCTCACTCTCCTTCACGGAGTAAACCTCGCCAATAGCACTTAAAATCCCCTTTGCTGTTTCTTCATCCTCTTCACTTGCATATTCGCCTTTGCATATTGCGGATACCGCGTCTCTTACACGAGCCCCTATATTTGGCATCACACGAATCACCTTCTTTCCCTCGGCTTCGCCAAGATATTCCTCTATTGCTCTTGTTGGCATACCCGCAGCCACCGAAATCAAAATCTTCTCTTCGTTCATAAAAGGCGCAATCCCTTCTACTACACCTCGCACATTGTTTGGCTTAACCGATAATATCATCACTTCCGATTGCTCTGCTACTTCTTCGTTATTCTCGCATACTTCAACTCTTGAGTCTGACTCCGTGGCAATAACGTTGTGCTTATACATCCAATGAAAGAATAGAATGAACGA
>JAGXOR010000128.1 GCA_023659785.1 Methanomicrobia archaeon LH_S13 | reverse complement strand
TTGAGATCGTTAAACGTGATAAGAAATTTTATATTTTATGCTCATATCTCTATAATAAAGGAATGTGAGAAGGGTAAGGTAAAGAACGCTGGGGTATAGACCTCGAGCTGAATCATCCCATAGCAATCGTATTGCTAAATGAGTCTGAACCCTATGAAGGCTTTATAGGCAGTGAAAAGAGAGAGGCAATTCGTATATTATCTGCCACGATTGTGGCTTAAAACAAGAAGCAGACATAAATAGTGGATACAATATAGCCTATAAAGCCTTTGGATGCCGAGATGAGGGGCTAAAAGTAGGGATGACCTTCTCGAAGAGAGGGGTGAGTCTACAAGGCGGATGCTCATCATTTTAATGATGGGAGGCTTCACCGATGAAGAGCCGTCAAAAAGCAGAAAGGTGTGATTGATAGGGAAATTGTATGATCCACTAAGTCAGGTATTTATATAGGGTGAAATAAAAAACATAAGTGAAAAGATGTGCGAGAAAAGAAGGGGGCAAAAGCGAGGAAAAGGGACAAAGGAGGAAAAATCGCTGCTATTTCCACTCCAAATTCCGTAGCTATCCCAAAACTTATCACTTTTCCTGCCACGATACCCAATACACAGCCAAACACACCTCCTATCCCACTCACCACTCCCGCTTCCATCAGGAAAAGGAAAAGAATTCTCACTCTGACAAAAATCTCTGAAATATCACGGGTATCGAGAATATTCGCCGCATCCCGTTTCGTTACGTATATCGCGGAATCAACCTCGGACCTGAAGCCGCCTTGCTCTTTTAATATGCCAACGACCCTGAATTTGCTTCCGTTTATCCTTAGCCTGTCGTTAACGCCAATATCGCTGTTAAAATAGTCCCTGGCGAAGATATGCCGACTGTACATGTTTTGTAGTCGTTCTCTCGGACGTATCTCCCTTCTGCTGTTTTCACCACCTCGCCAAACACCACGCTTACATCGTCCGGGTCAACGCCAATAATTTCCACCATGACCTCAACCTCATCGCTGCGGTATTCCACTTCTTGCATTCTGCCGTGCATTGCCACCGCCTCTTTCACGCCGCGTATCCGTTCGACATCCTTCAAATCGCGTTCATTGAAACTGCCGAAACAGAGGCGTAATTGGCTGATACGATACCAAAACCGGGTCCAACATTTCCAAGTGTCGCCGCTGCGGATGATGCGGCACAGATCATATCAAATCCTGGATTTATCGCACTCATCACAATCGAGCAAACTACAAAAATCAAAATATACTCCATGTATCAAAATCGGAGGTTGTGAATCCTGTGGTGGTCATGAAGGAAATAGCCTGGAAGCCACCGTAACGGAATGCTTCTTGTATAGAAGCGAATGTATTATGGATATACAAATCAGCAATTATTATGGAAATAGCAGCTAAAAGAAGGAAGCAATAGACCTAAAATTCCTTGTTTACAATTATCCTTCGGCGTTTTCTTATTAAAGAATAGTGTAAGACGAAATTTATCCCCGCAAGAAACATGAATACCATTATGATTAACTCCGCTATGGGGTTTGTGTATCCGCCGATGATTCCTGGATGAGGAGAAAAGTCCCCTGTTGACATCGTGCTGAATGCCGTGCAAAAAGAGTCATACAAAGGCAATTGCAACAGCGAGCCATCCTAAAGAAACAATGACAAAACATACCAAGCCACTGCAAGCGGGACAATCATTAAAATACTAAGGTATTTTAAGATGCTTCCAATGCTACCGAAAATAATCTTTTTGTCCATACAACACTTTTTCTTTTTTAGAAAATACTTTCTTTCTAAAGAAAGAACCTGTGCTAAGAAAGATTGTGATTCTTTTGGTAAAGCTTTTCTTTTTAAGAAAAGGTTTGACAGATAAAATGGAAGGGAATGGGAAGGAGAATTCAGGATCGGGTTTAGTCGGGCGGGAGTGGATAAGAAAACGTACTCAAAGATGAAAACTGTGCTAAAAACCCTTGGCAGTATTTTGGCCCTGCTTGGAGTCATCATGCTTTCATTGCTCGCGGTCGCGTATGTCTTCGGCGAGTTTAACGTGATAATCCCTTTAGTATTCACTGCCTTTGTATCCTTAGCCTTTGGTTTAGCGCTCAGGTATTCTTTCAAGTATGCAAAAGAACCAGAGCTAAAGCATGCGATGGTATGTGCGGCATTGACATGGATGGTCGTCCCCGCTTTCAGCTCACTCCTTTTCATTATGATAGAAGATATGAGTCCGTTGGATTCCTTCTTTGAAGCGATGTCCGGCTGGACAGGAACGGGTCTGACAATGATTGCACATCCTTCTTCGCTTACACACACCACGCAGTTCTGGAGAAGTCTGATGCAGTGGGTGGGCGGCGTAGGTGTGATTGTTTTGATGCTCTCCATCCTGGCACGTCCCGGGACAGGGGCATTCTCATTGTACAAAGCGGAAGCACGAGAGGAGAGAATAAAACCGAGCATTATATCCACAGTGAGGATGACATGGTGGATTTATCTTATTTTAACCTCTTTTGGCATACTTTTATTCTTTCTCGCCGGGATGAAGCCATGGGAAGCGATAAACCATGCGATGACCGCAATAGGGACTGGAGGATTCACTGTAACCGATAAAAGTATGGCATACTACAACAACTTTCTTATCGAATTGGCAATTATTCCGATAATGGTCTTAGGCGCAATACCTTTTTTAGTGCATTACAGAGTACTAAAAGGTAATCTCAAGGCTCTTTTTAAAGATACGCAATGCAGAGCTTTTGTAGTTATCTTGTTTATCCTGCTTGTTTCCCTGTTCGCTGCCAATTACTCATTATACGGGGATGTTTTAGGCTGTCTCCGTTTTTCTTCTTTTCAACTTATATCAGGACTGACGTGCACGGGGTTCCAGACAACAAGTGTGCAGGGATGGCCGGCGACCGGGCTGATTATCATGTGTATGAGCATGATAATAGGGGGAGGTGCGGGATCTACGGCAGGGGGAGTGAAATTAATAAGAGCGGTAATAGCATACAAATGGATAGGATGGTCATTACGGAGAAATTTCTTGCCACCCAGAGCAATAATTTCCGTTAGACTCGGAAATAGATTATTGGAAAAGGAAGAAATAGTTAAAATAGCCTCAGAGAGTAGTTTGATTATCATCCTCTGGCTTCTGTTCTTGTTTGCAGGGATATGTGTGTTATCGTCGGTGGTGTACTCACAATTTCAGTTGGGCGATGTCATATTTGAGGTCGCTTCGGCACAGGGGAACGTGGGATTATCTACTGGTATCACAAACGCGGGGATGTCATGCGTGGGGAAAATAATGCTGATATTAAACATGTGGATAGGTCGCCTGGAGATAATCCCTGTTCTGATGCTTTTCCGGGTTCTTGTTAAAGGCTTTGAGCCGATTTAGAAATTAAAATCCGGGGGATTTCGAGCAATTAAATGCAAATTGTGGAATGCAAATTGACTACATGAAAAACACCTCCTTATGAATAGGAGAAGGAGGTGCAATATGTATATAGGATTAGTTTGATAAAATGAATTTTCATACACTACCTCGATTGTTTTTTGCATCTTCTTTTCTTTACATACCAGGCGTTAGACCAGGCATCTCTTATTAACTCGTCTTCTATTCTCGTTAATTTAGCAGCGGCACGATGCAATAATAGAGCTGTCCTTCCCGCCGCTTTCCAAAAGCTTGTTTACTTCATCAATGAATTCCCTTCTTTTTTCTCCCTATCCCACTTAAGGCATAGCAGTATTTAAAGTTTTTCATTCCCTCCTTCTCAGCACTAAATATGCCACTGTGAGCAGTCCTGCAATAGCGAATCCAACTTCGAATCCAAATGGTTTTGCCGTTGGCGTTAGTGATACTATTGGGTTCCAGTTTAAGTGGTCTTTCATAGTCATAAGACCACCTCCACCTGAGGCTT
>JAGXOR010000127.1 GCA_023659785.1 Methanomicrobia archaeon LH_S13 | reverse complement strand
TCGGGAACGCTACACTGCTCTCTCCGATTGTCTATCAGCGTCCGATAGCTATGGAGAGAGCCCTACTGCACCTAAGAGGCATACGAGCAAGAGAGCCGGAAATCTTGTGTCCAAATGAAGGTTTAAAAACACGATGGAAAACGGAATTAACACGCATTCACTCTAAAATGCCATTTCTCCAACTATTTTACCTTTATCAAGCAAAATCCCTTTATCGCAAATCTTCTTCGACCATTCCAGTGAATAGGAGGATATAAATAGCGTCTTCCCTTTTCCTTCATGGCTTTTGAAGTAATCTACAAGCACGTCACAGGTTTTCGTGTCCAGCCCGGAGAAAGGTTCGTCAAGCAGAATTAAATCGGGATTGTGGATTAACGCCCTCACGATGACTGCTATGCTGTTGTTATCTCTACTCATAGCTTAAGTTTGATACTTTTAGAGAGATTTTTGATCTGGGAATAAAGGAGTGAGTGGAAATTGAGAAAGGCTTTGAGATCATACAGAGAAGAAAAGACCACGCTGTGGAAGGCTGCGGAAATTGCTGAAATGACACTGCATGTGCATGAGATGATTGACGTTATAGGCAAGGAAGGGATACGATACCATACGGCTATGACGTAGATGCCACTTTGGACTACATACGAAAGCTGAAGGAAGAGGGATGATATTCAATATTGAAGAACTTATAGAGAAAGGATTTAGATTAAGTTATCGCGATTACAAAAGGATAATGAAAGAGCTGAAGGTGATGATGGGAGAAGAACTTGAAGAGGAGGAGATAAAGAAATGAAGCGAGAGATTCTGCTTTGCATCGCCGTAGCAGTGAGCGTGGTCGCTTCTTATATGGCTTACGTTGCCGTCCAACTGGTAAGGAAAGACATTTACTTTTCATATACACATATACCTGCCGCCCTGATTTGTTTTCTCGCCTTTTTCATCTCACTTATCGCAAGTATAATGTATTTGTGGAAGAGGAGGAAAGGATACGATAGGACAGCGGAAGTATCAGCGATTTTGGGATTGGTTTATGGCGCAGTAGCCTTAATTTCGGGTTCGATCTGGGCAAATGCAACCTGGGGTGCGTATTGGACCTGGGACCCAAAACAAACAACCATGCTTATACTCTGGATTGCATACATGGGCTACCTCTCTCTAAAACTTTCCATCGGAGGAGTTGAGAAAAGAGCATTAGTGGGGGCGGTGTACAATATATTGGCTTTTTCCATGGTACCGCTGACTTTTTTTTCGGTAACATTAATGGGGTCACTTCATCCGCAAGCTTCAAAAGTTACTATGGCTTTGCCGATAAAGCTAACACTGTCTTTAAACCTTATAGCAGCTTTACTCTTCTTCATTTACCTTTTGGTAACTGTGTTCACTATCTGGTCTTTGGAAGACAGCGTAAACGCATTAATATACGAAAAAGGAGAAGGAGGTGTTTAAAAACAGATATGTATATGTATGAAGTGTTCCTCGTTTCTGTCATTTACTGGACGGCTCTTTTAATACTCTTCGTATGGCTCAACAGAAGGCTGTCTGTGCTTAAAGAGAGGATAGCGGATTTGGAAGCGGAGGGGAAAAGCAAAAAAGATGAAAATTAAGCCTGTTTATGTTATTGTTGCCGTTTTGGTAGTTGCAGGTTCTGTTCTCGCATACAGTGCCTTTACATCTATCATTCCGTATTTAACGGTCTCGCAGGTCGCGGGAAATGACAGATATATTGATAAAGAGGTTCAAATTTTAGCCACCGTTGCCAATGGGTCACTCGATCTAAAAGAAGACGGTTCTCTACTCTTCGACATCACTGACGGACACGCTACAATCGAAGTGACATATTCAGAAATCCAACCTCAAAGCTTCAAAGAGGGGCAAGAAATAGTTGCCATAGGCAAGCTTACTTCCCCATATCATGTGAACGCAACACAATTACTGGTTAAATGCCCATCCAAATATGAATAATAAAAATAAAAATCGCAGCAATCAACGACACAATTTCACACAAAAAATCATCCCTTTCAACACTATGCGAAAAACACCCAAAAGTTTACATTTTAATAATTACGTCCCAAACATCTTATAATAACCCATAAAATCCGATAATATCAGCATTAAATCAACACCTCTTATCCTGCCTAACCCGCCTGAAGCAACAGAAAACTCATCGAATTTATTTACTTTGTCTTTTCTGACACCATCACCATTTATAACCACAGGAACAGGGTCACTGCTGTGCCTCTTTATTGATACGGGCGTGCTATGGTCAGCAGTAATGCAGATATACGAGTCTACATCTTTTATCCGTGCTACAAGCTCTTTATCTATCCTTGAAACCATGTTCTCCTTTCCCTCGAAGTCGCCCTCGTGTCCCATGTCATCAGTACCTTTTACATGAAGGAATACAAAATCATGCCCCTCGAATGCATGCAAAGCAGCTTCTGCTTTATTATTTAAGTTCGTATCCGTCTTGCCCGTTGCACCTTCGACTGGAATAACATCCATACCAAGATATTTCGCAACGCCTTTATAAAGAGAAGCTCCTGCTATGCATGCAGCGTCGAATCCAAAATGCTCTTTCATCGGCGGCACCGCTTCATAGATGCCTGCACCTCTCAGCAAAACGATGTTCGCCGGTGGCTCTCCTTTCTCTCTCCTTTCATTATTTACAGGATGCTCATTCAGTATCTCATAACTCATCATGACAAATTCATTTACGATGTTCACGGTCTTGAGCTCATTCCCGCCTTCTTTAAGTTTAAGCGGCACAGATTTTTTTACCTCGCTCCCCTCTTCATGCGAATCTACATCTGAGACGTATTTGGACAGATTCTTACCCCTCATTACCACCGCGCATCGGTGTTCCGTGGTATTTTTCAGTGAAATTTCAACACCTTCTATTTCAAGCCCGTTTAGCGCATCTGCTAAATCTTCACTGCCCTTCCTCCCTGCTCTTCGGTCTATGACTCGCATCTTATCATCAACGGTAGCGAAATTTGCTCTGAAAGCAACATCTCCTTCGCATAGTTCCATATCAGCACCAAGCGCTTCAAATACACCTCTGCCCGGATAATATTTGTGTGGGTCATAGCCAAGGATTGCGAGATGTGCCGTATCGCTTCCAGGTACTATCCCAGGGGATATTGAGTCCATCAGCCCGTTTATCCCATCTTCGCTTATTTTATCCATGAACGGTGTATCAGCAGCTTGTAACGGTGTCTTTCCATCTAACGAGGGACGGTCTCCGAGACCATCGCAGATTAGCAATAATGCTTTTGCTTTGTTTTTTATCATTGTGTATATAAAACGTATAACTTCTTTCCCTTTATATTTAATACTTTATTTTCTTGTAGCTTGATTATCCCTTTTGTTCATATTCTAATCCTTTTCCGTTCTCATTTCTTGGTCATATCCTATTAAATGGCACTATCAAAAAATCTAGTGATTTTTTAACTTTTCATCTACTGCTCCCCTCGTTTTCATCGCTTTTGTACTTGGTAAGCCATCATAAAGTGATTCCACACTAATCAAAAACGCTTCCAGCAGTGTCTTTTTGCATCTACCCAGCAGCCTCATCGCCCCATCCTCTTCATTGCCGAAAGCTTCATCTGGTTCTCGATTCCCCTATCGGATGTAATTTGCTTCTTTCTATGCGTCTTCAGGCTCGTTGAGTAGTAGTTCTCAACCCGGTTGTTCGTAACCTGCCCGCCTTTCACGAAATAGAACGCGGTAAGATGCGCCCAGTTCTTCCCGATCATTCTCAGCCGCTTCTGTACGGGCTTATCTAATCTGGATTTTCCACGGGGATAAATGAGCTCCAGTATATCAGAAATCCCTTGATATGAGACGTGATGAACTCTCATAAGTTGGGTAATCCGATTTATGATGACAAAATATGAACTTTTTGTCCATTTTTCTATTATTTGATAGTATT
>JAGXOR010000126.1 GCA_023659785.1 Methanomicrobia archaeon LH_S13 | reverse complement strand
AATACTATCAAATAATAGAAAAATGGACAAAAAGTTCATATTTTGTCATCATATATTATACTCTCCATTTATTCTATAACCAATCGGTAAAAAAAAGCTTTTCTTGCTGTTCTACTTTGCCTCGTTATCTTCACGATGTCACCTACCTTTGCTTTTATCCCCTTTATGACAGGGTCAGATAATTTTATCTTTGGCAATTGTTCCTTTTTTATTTTGTATGTATCCAAAAGCTTTTTTACTTCTTCCTCTTCTATTATCTTATGCTTAGGTACCAATTCGTGCTCGAGTATAGAATCTTTCCCTTTCTTCATTTGCTTCGACTTCAACAACGGGCTCGACGGGATTTGAACCCGCGACCGACGGGTTAAAAGCCCGCTGCTCTACCTTTCTGAGCTACGAGCCCTTTTTAGATATTCCTTTAGCATCTCAAGTGCTGCATCCGCGGCTTCGCATTTATTCCCTTCCCTATCCCCCTGAAAGATATGTTTCTCATGATAGACATAATCTTTTGTTGCCAATGCTATATAAACTAATCCAACCGGTTTGTCAGGCGTACCCCCAGTGGGTCCTGCAATGCCCGTAGTAGCAATACCGATATCGGCATCCAGCAGCTTTCTCACACCTTTCGCCATTTCAAGCGCACAGTCAGCGCTTACCACACCATTTTCTTCTATGGTTTCCTCTGCAACGTGTAAGATTTTTTTCTTCACTTCATTGTAATAAGCGACTACACCACCTTTGTAATAGTCTGAACTGCCAGAGACGTTTGTTATACTATGCGATAGCAGTCCACCTGTGCATGACTCTGCGGTAGAGATACTTAGCCCTTCTTTCCGTAGCGTATCCCCGATTTCTTCTTCTATCATCTATCTTTCCCTCTCTTTCTTTTTCATTGTATATAAAATAACTTCCTCCTATTTAAGACACTGATTTTTAATCTGTGTCTATAAGTTTTATGATGAACCGTACCTCACTTTCACTGCTACTCCGCGCCTGAAGATTTTTATCTCCTCACCAGATAGCATAGCTTTTCCAGTTGCAAGTAGATTATCATTCTCATCCACCACTATAACCTCATCGTAAGCCCTTATCGCCGGGTCGGCGTCTATTACGTGTTTACAAAATGCGGTTCCTCCTTCCCTTATAAATTCACTGCTCTCTTCGTTCATAACAACCCTTATTCCTGGATATTTGAAAATGCGGTGCAATTTCTTTGCTCCTTCTATGCTTAGCGTTAACAGTCCATCCAAGCTCCTTAGAGTTGCTATTCTGCTTCCATTCTCTTTTATCTGCGCTATTCTTCTTGTCTTTGAGATAATAAACTCTACGTTATCGGGGAACAGGGTCTCACCTGCACCAGCACCGAATTGAAAATCTACTATGATTCTTGCCTTTTTGAGCAAAATTTTTCTTTCTTCTTCCATTGTACTGTACATAAAGTATAAAAAATTACTCTTTAACTTTCTCTTTTCTAACAATATTTGGATTGGATGAAGAGAAGGAGGAGAGCAAGGAAAGTAGAAGATATCGCATTGCAGCGGATAGAGCGACTGTTTGAACTCGCAGAGGCAGAAGCGAGGAAAAGGGGTGTGAAGGCAAGAAGCAGGAGTGATAGATACGTGCAACTTGCTCGTAAGATTGGGATGCGGTATCGAGTGCGAATACCCTCGCATCTAAAAATGAGGATTTGTAAAGGTTGTTATGCTTTCTTAATCCCGGGTAAAAACGTACGAGTTCGCCTTCGGGAGGATTATATTACGACAACTTGTCTGAGGTGTGGGAAGCAAATGAGACGCCCTTATAAAGCACCTCATCCTCCTTCGCCGAGGAGGGAATAAGTAGCTCAGGCAATAGGCAATAGGCAATAGGGAATAGCCAATAGGGCACATTTGTCCAATTCCTTTTAAAAATTCATTACCTCTTTCATTATTTGAAAAGCACGCTTCAAATTCTCAAAGCTCGTTGCATACGATATTCTCACGTGATTCCTGCCCAGACTTCCAAAGGCGGACCCGGGCGTGACTATTATTTTCCTCTTTCTTAGTGTTTCCACAAATTCTTTCTCCTCCTTCACTCGCGGAAATATATAAAAAGCTCCTTTTGGCGTGCTGAATTTCATCTCTACACCTCGAAGAGCATCAACGGCGAAGTCGCGCCTCCTTCTAAATTCGCTTCTCATCTCTGCCACGCAGTCTTGGGGACCTGCAATAGCAGCCAGCGCAGCGCGCTGCGAAATGGAGGATGCGCACGCCTGAATATACTGATGGACTTTCAGCATTTGCTCCACGTATTCCTCTCGAGCTGCAAGATAGCCCAATCTGAAGCCGGTCATTGCGTATGTCTTTGAGACCGCATTTACCGTGATGACTTCATCAGAGAATCTTGCAGGGCTTATGTGCTTCAAGCCATCGTATATAAGATGCTCATAAACCTCATCAGAAATGATGGTTATGTGATGGTCGCGGGCAATATCAACTAGCGCTTTTATGTTCTCCTCACTTTCCACCGCTCCTGTTGGATTAGCAGGGGAATTTATTATGAGCGCTTTTGTTTTTTTCGTGATCTTTTCCTTCACTGCTTCCGCGGACATCGCGAAGTCATCACTTAGAGGAACCCCTACTGGCTTTCCTTCTGCCAGTTTTGCCAGGGCAGCGAAAGAAACAAAACCGGGATTCGGCATTAACACCTCATCTTCCTTTTCTACTACTGAAAGGAGGGCTATATGCAACGCTTCACTTGCACCTGATGTGACTATTATCTCCTCAGGGCTAACTACAAAATTGTTATCTCTTCTGAACTTGTCACTTATCACCTCTCTCAGTTCCTCTATGCCTTTATTGAGGGTGTAAGATGTAAATCCCGACTTGAGTGCCTGTATAGCAGCGGCTTTTATATGCGCTGGGGTATCGAAGTCAGGTTCACCGAGTCCGAGGTTTAAGAAATCACCTGAAGAAGCTTCAAATGCTTTTCTTATGCCTGAAATTTCTATGCTTCTTATGCGGGATGCAAATTTTTGGGGCATTTCTTTCTTCTCTATTCTCTTAATTGAAACACCACCAATAAATTTATATTATCCAAAAATAAATCAAACAATTACGTTCAAAATGCTCGAAACAAGAATGTGTTAAAAATATTTGAAGACCTCTTGGACTATTGCCATAAGCACAAGGTAATATCAGAAGGCGAACTCGTTTTGAAGATAAGAGAGTGTTTAAATTCGCTCAATGATGCCGAAAGAGAAGAGTTGGAAAGAAAATTAGGCGGAGATCTAGAAGATTTGATTTTCAAAAGCATAACGAGTGAAGCGAAAATTTCCGTCTTCTTTCCTGACATGCGCACCAAGATAAATTATCAAGGCGAGATATTTTACTGTTTGCCAACGCATAGATACATGAATGAGGAATTGGAAGAAGCTTTTTTACGGTGGGCACAGATAAGAAGCCCGCTAAGTGCACTAAAGAGTGTGGTGAAGGATTTCATGGTACGATGCAGGTATCAGATTGAAAACGAGATGCGTGAAGACGAGTATCTCGAGATGATAGCTTTGAAAAAGGATATGTACAAAAACAAACACAGAAGCATACACATCTTCATTTTCCCTTCGATTAAGTCTGTTCCTTATTTTGTAGAAGAAATAGAGAGATCAAAGGCAGAAGAAGAAAAAGTACTCGTTGTCCCGACGGAGAAGACCCCGGCTCCTTTTATCTCTTTCTTAAGGGAGCATGACGTTGACGCAATGATATGGGTGGCAGATGTAGAGAAGGAAACAATAGACCCGTTTATAGGATATCCAGAAGATGAAGCCATAGAGAATAATTTTGCGAACTCAGAACAAGCGAGAAGAGCGGTAAGCGTATGGATGCGAAAAATGCAACTATTTGATTTTTAGTTTTAGGATTCGTGAAGTTCCTTCCTTCTCATCAATTGTTGCATCCATTTATCCAGCGAACAAAAAAGATTTCCGCTTTTTGAACTCCTCCTCGGTCTCGAATTCAAACCGCAG